>DAOUZE010000307.1 GCA_030665765.1 Filomicrobium sp. | reverse complement strand
GTCGGCGGCTTTCTTCGGCAGCAGCGCATGCAGCAACTGGTCGGCTTGTTCGCGTGCCTCCTGGGCCTCGGACAACGCCTCCCGCAACGCCAGTTGTGTCTTGACCCTGGCGAGCACGATCGGGGCCGAGAACGGCTTGTGAATGTAATCGACGGCGCCGACCTCGAAGCCCTTTTCCTCGTCGATCGAGTCGGTTTTTGCCGTCAAAAAGATCACCGGGATTTCGGCGGTCTGCGGATTTGCCTTGAGCCGGCGGCAAACCTCGTAGCCGTCCATGCCCGGCATCATGACGTCGAGCAGGATCAGGTCGGGCGTCTCAGGCCCCGTCGCGATCGCCAGCGCCTTCTCGCCATTGGTAGCGACCTTGGTTCGATACGAATCCTTAAGTACCCCCGACACCACCGCAACGTTGGTGGGCGTATCGTCGACGACGAGCACGAGCTTGCGGTTGGAGCTCGACATCATTTGCCCTTGATATCGAGAGAGAGGCGGGAGGCGACTCCCGAAAGGCATTTGAGCGCCGGCTCGAACTCGAAATTGCCGATAAGTTCGCTGAGGTTTTCGATTTCCAATTCAGTGAGAACTCCGGCGAGATTGGGCCGTGCATCGATGATAAAATCAGCGGCTTCACCGTCATCGTTCTCAAGCAGACCCTTCAGTTGTTTCATTAGTTCGACTACTGCCGTGGTATCAGCGGAAGCGGCGCCATCTGCATTAGCAGAGCGTTCTTCAGGAAGTGCTGCTTGAATAGCCTCCACAGCTCTGGCCAGATCAGCAGAGAGGGACGTTAGCGCTAGATCGAAGCTCTGGCCGGCGCGGATCGCCGCCTCCACCTTCGCTGCGGCTTCCGAAACCGCCATGGCGCCGAGCGTTCCGGCAGCTCCCTTCAAGGAATGAGCCGCGCGTTCCGCTGTTGCCCTATCCTCAGAGGACAAGGCGTCCCGGATTGCCTCAACGACGTTCGCCTGCTGTTGCGCGAACTGGCGCAACAGGGTCTCATAACGTTTGCGGTTACCTCCGATGCGCTTAAGCGCCGATTTGGTATCAACGTCTTTGATCTCAAGCGGAGCATCATAGACAACAGCCTCATGGGTCGCTGTTGGCGTCTTAGTCAATGTCTGGTCCTCGGTCGAAACCTTCTCGTCGTCCGGACGCTTAATCCAGTGCAATAGAGCGCCGAACAATTGTTCTGGGTCGATCGGCTTGCCGAGATGGTCATTCATGCCGGCCTTGAGACACTTTTCCCGATCCGCGGCCATAGCGTTGGCCGTCATTGCTACGATGGGCAAATCCTGGAAACCCGCGTTAGACCGGATGACTTGCGTTGCCTCGATGCCGTCCATGATCGGCATCTGCATATCCATCAGCACGATGTCATAATCGTTCTCTCGCACCATGCGGACAGCATCCGCACCGTTCTCCGCCAAGTCCACAAAGAGCTCGGCGTCTTCAAGCAGTCCAATAGCGACTTCCTGATTGATCTCGTTGTCTTCGACCAGCAAAACGCGCGAGCCAAGAATTGAGCTGGCATCAAACGAAGAGACGGCGGGCGCCGTTGCGGCTGCTTCAACGTCGGTACCAAGCGCCCCAACCACGATGTCGAATAGCATCGACGACGTTACCGGCTTGATCAGGACATTTTCGAAACCACTCTGCTCGGCCTGTTTCAGCACGTCTTCGCGGCCATAGGCGGTGACCATGATCAGGTAAGGTGGCGTGTCGAAATCGCATGAGGCGAGTATCTGCTTGCCCGTTTCGATACCGTCGAGCCCAGGCATCTGCCAGTCAACGAATATGATGTCGTAGGATTCGCCACTGCTGGCGACCTTTCGGACCATCTCGATGGCGTCCTCGCCAGAGGGAGCCTCGTCCACAACGAAGGAAAAATTGTCCAGCATTTCGGATAGCACACTCCGCGCGTGTGCATTGTCGTCGATGACCAAAACGCGACGCCCGCGCAGATCAGAATGGAGAACAGGTCGCCGGAGCGGCGCCGAGGCTTTGTCGAGGCGAACAGTGAAACGAAAGGTGCTCCCCTTGCCGGGCTCGCTGGTGACATCGACATTACCACCCATCAACTCAGCCAACTGCTTGGAGATAGCGAGCCCAAGCCCGGTGCCGCCATATTTACGGGCGGTCGAGCCGTCCGCTTGTTGGAAAGCCTGGAATAGACGCCCGATTTGCTCTGATGTTAGGCCAATGCCGGTGTCGCTCACCGCGAAGGCGATCAGCTGACTATCGGAGCGTTCCTCTATGACCTGGGCATCGACGACAACCTCTCCCTTCTCGGTAAACTTCACAGCGTTGTTGCAGAAGTTAATCAGGATCTGCCCAATCCGCAGCGGATCACCTCTGAGGTGCCTAGAGACCGAGGGATCGATGTCGAAGATCAGCTCCAGCCCTTTTACCGATGCCTTTTCGGAAATGAGACTACCGACGTTCTCCAACACCTTGTCGAGATCGAAGTCGACAGTCTCGACCTCGAGCTTTCCAGCCTCGACTTTTGAGAAGTCAAGAATGTCGTTAAGAATGCCGAGGAGGTGTTCTCCAGAGTGTTTGATCTTGGTTACATAGTCCCGTTGCCGTGGCTGTAACTCGGTCTTTAACGCGAGGTACGAAAGGCCGATAATGGCGTTCATCGGCGTGCGAATCTCGTGGCTCATATTGGCAAGGAAGGCGCTTTTGGCTGCGTTCGCCTCCACGAGGCCCTGCTCTGCTGCCTTTCGTGTGTCGATATTGCTCCAAGAGCCAACCACTTCGAATGGCTGCCCATTCTCGTCCTGAATGAGGTGCTGATCATCGCTCACCCAGCAATAGGAGCCGTCCTTCTTGCAGAAGCGATATTCGGCTTTGTGCTCCTGCCCCGTCTTGAAGAGCTGTGCTTGATCAGACTCAACCCTGAAAAGATCCTCGGGATGGACATGAGACCGCCAGAAGGACGCATCCTTCATGTAGTCATCGGGCTGGTACCCGAACAGCCTTGTGATGTTATCGCCGACGAAGGTAGGGGCAAAATCTCCACTCGCGGCAAAACTATAGATCACCGATGGGGCAGCCGAGACCAAAAGCGAGAGTCGAGCGGTTGCCAAGGCCGCCCGCTCTTTGGCGTATTGGGAAACTTGATCACTCACTACATACGTATCAAGCGCGAGAAGTTTCCTGAAAGCTTTCGTCGCAAGCGCCAGCCGGTCTGCAGCGAGGTCGCTCGCCCGCAGCTCTTCTAGGAATAGAAGCTGGAAACGCAACATCGCCGGATAGTAGACCAAGTTTGGCAAATCACGTGCGGCGTGTATCTCGCCAATGCGAACCCTGTAATCGATATATCGTTGATCAACGACGCCGTTAAAAAATGCGCTCCAATATGCCTTTTGCAGTTTCTTGACGCGTTCAACCACATCCTGACCACTAAAGAACGTGTTGAACTCCGGTTGCGGTGACAGCCAGTCGTAGAAGCGGTCGAGGACACGATCAATGGCACCTGTCCCGAGCGCTTGCCCGCATTCCTGAATCAACGTCAGATCATCGGCTGAAATATCAAAGCGATCAAGCAACGACGTAGCCGTTAGAGGTTCAGACATAGCTCTTTATCCCCTACCAAATGCACTGCGAGAATCGGGTCGCCAAAATCGGTTATGTAAGTCACGGTCTCGGCTCGACGGTCCGTCTCCTTTGCCGGTTTGGGTGGGTTGGCGCTCGGCTGTGTACAGCCTACAAATCCCCGCAACTTTGACACCAAAATTGGGCATTGTCAGAGTAAATGGGCCTGAGCCTCCTGGCGAGGATCCTTAGCCCCCCCACGATGTCCAAGCCCTTCCGATGTTTCGACAGCTCGCCCGGGGGCATTGTCAGAGCAGTTGGGCGTGAGCTGGCTGATCGGAGGTCGTCGAGACTCTCACGCTGCGAGTTGACGCCATTCGGCAATGTCACGGTAACTGGGATAGCTCTGCGGTTCGTCGCCGATTAGCATCATCGGATGAAACCGATATCGTTTAAGCGCCACCGCTTCCCGCCAGCAATCATCCGCCACGCCGTCTGGCTCTATGCCAGGTTCACGCTGTCCTTTCGGGATGTCGAGGAGCTGCTGGCCGAGCGAGGTGTTGACGCATCATACGAGACGGTCCGGCGGTGGTTCCTGAAGTTCGGGCCGTCGATCGCGGCGAATATCCGCCGTTCGCGGCCGCGACCAAGCGATCATTGGCACCTCGATGAAATGGTGATCTCGATCCGCGGCGCTAAATATTGGCTCTGGCGAGCGGTCGACAACGAGGGTGAGGTGCTGGATTTCCTTGTCCAGCGCAGACGGAACGCACAAGCCGCAAAGAAACTCATGGTGAAATTGCTTAAGAAGCACGGCTTTGCGCCAAACCGAGTTGTGACCGACCGGCTGCGATCCTATCCGGCGGCA
>DAOUZE010000338.1 GCA_030665765.1 Filomicrobium sp. | reverse complement strand
TGCTCTCGTAAGTCTCCTTCAACAGCTCCGTTAGCTTGTCGACAGTAACCCTGCAGTCTGACTCTGACACCGCCGTGCAATGGCCTGTAGTTCACGTATCGTCGGGGCCACCTTGGGGTGATGCAATAGCGTGTGCGCTTCCTTCTATTGGGTGGTCAGCGAGTTGTCCTGCGAATAGCCGGCCATTGCATACGTCTGCCGCGCATTGCCAAGTTCAGCGTATGCGGCGGCAAAGCCTTCCTGCCTTTTTGTCAGAGGTACCATTGGCGTTTTCCGTCCACCTGCCAATCAATAATGATTGACGAAGAGCGGTTTAAGATGACGGGCAACAGTCTTCGTGCGGCCACTGCGTTCGGGCACGTCCGCCTTGATCAAGAAGCAGGCATAACCGCTCCACCTAGTTAACGCCCTTCCGGGCCAGCAGCGGACGGTTCGCGACTGAAGACCGCGATGGTAGTCGCAGCATATGCCTGCTGTAGTAGTTTAGTGTTGGACGCGCGCAAACAGCGGCTTTGTCATAGCCATTCGCTGAGCGTTCATCTTTCACACGACTTGCCTGGAGCAACTTCGAGCGGAAAACATGGGCCAGACTGGCAATCGTAGGAGTCGAGCGCGCGGCATCGCGCTTTCATTCGCGCTCTAGTGTTGGTTAGGCTGGTTCCATAGCAGGAATAGGTCACGGGGCCTTGACGCGTATCGAAGGGGCCATAAATGCTGTACGCGCACCTCCAACCTTTTGGTTCTGCTTTTGCGTAGCCATGCTGAACAACTATGGCCAAAACCACGAATGCTAAACCAGTACCGACTTTGATGAGCATAAACGCCTCCGAACTAGTGAGATCAACTCTTACAGTTTAGCACTAAAGGCTTGAGGTTGTTCCTCTTGACCATAAAAAAGCCCCGCAGCGCTGGGCTTCAGGTTCCAACGTTCCTTGTCGAAGACCGACAGCTCCGTATCCAAGATGAGTGTATGAACAAACCCGGAGAGCGCTCGGCTGAGTTTGATGATCACGCCTTGTTCGGTTTCAAATCGGCATCGTCAACTGGCTAGCGTTGCGTAGCTCAGATAGCCGAATAGTACGACAAATAGAGCAGCTGTCACCAAAGCGTTCACGAGCCTGTTCGAAAACGAGAACACGTTCGCAACGAGATCGAGCAGGAACACGAGGCCCGCAGATACTGCAATCATTCTCAAATACGCTTCCTGGCTTATGGCCTGGAGCTCGGGTGGTAGCATCGTCCGATCGACAAGAAAAAAAAGACCGCTGTAGACGACGGCAAAAACGAGAGCCGTTACGAGAGCATTCACGAACCTGTTGGAGAAAGAGATCAAATTCCCAACGTAGGCTATAATAAAAACGATGCCAGCCCCGGCTAGGATCTTTGTCAGAAGAGCAATTTCTGTTGGTGACATAGAGCAACTCCTGTTTACGAGGACATAGCCCGCATCTGAGCGATACCGCAAACGGTTTGGTAAAAATCCTCGGAGAGTTTGGCTCGCAGCGCCGCTAAGCGCTGAAGGATAGAGTTGAAATCCGCGCACACGAGATTGCCCTCCGTTACTCGATGCCAGCGCGGTTAGCCGGTTCGCACCCCCGTTCTAGCCGGGATACATTGGCCGCCAATTTGTCCCCGCAAGCTGGCGGCAAACCTGTTGGCGCACTCGCTACGACAACGCCCCCATCTCACTCGGTGTCTTGCCTGTCCGCCGCTTTGAGGCGGATGTTAAACTGGCGTGGGTTGAGAAACCCAACAAGAATGCAAGCTACTGCAACTTAACCTTGCCCTCATCGAGATAGCGCATCGCGAGGTCCTTTCGGGTGTCATCGACCAACTGATCTAAGCTGTCACCATGCTCAGCCAAGCGGCGTTTAAGGGTGCGAAGCAGATCATGCCTGAGCTCTGTTCGTCAGTGGCGGGCCAGGTCCGCTTTGTTCAATCCGTGGAGTTTTACTGCGAAAGCTTTTATGCTCCAAAGCTGTCATTGCATAGATTTGAAGGTCGCAGGCGTACTGCGGGAGCGTCAGAGTTCTCCCGGGCAAAAACCTGAGGCAGCGTCGCATTTGACGCAAACACCACTGGGGCCCTGACCTCTCGGTTTGGCGCGGCCTGTCGAGGCCTTCACGAGGTGACCTTTTGGGTGGCTCGGATCCAGAACGCGTGATGTCAGCGTGGCGAGTGTCATGCGCCGAGGATCAGCTGAATTGCGTGCGCACATTTTAATTGTGCGTCCGGTTGAAAGCGCAAACTGTAATACGTTGTCGCATCCGACAATGTTCCCAGTAGTCAGTTGCCCGGCCCGAGTGCAACGCCGCTCGTAGTGACGCAGCCAGTAAATCCCGCCGGTCTCGGCTGCCACCAGAAGCTGCTCGCCACCGACATTGCACATCAGCTGGGGCTTGATCTTGATGCCGGGTGAGCACTTGGGCGGCTCCTCGATTTTGCGAGGCTTGAACTGTTTAATCGTCGTGTCGCAGCCGGCGCTATCGGATAGCTCGCACTTAGCTTGCCGCCAGCCGTCTGTGATCGCGGCTAAGCGCTCGGGACTGCCAGGATGCGACCGCGACCCCTCCCGCCAGAAGATGCTCAACACACCTTGAGCTGATTCGATTCGGGCGCCCATCTTGCCCAAGATATAGCCAGAGTACCAATCGGCCTGCAGCTCGAAATAGCGCTGATCATTGATCTCTAGCGTATGTTCCGCGAGGTGATGACCGACCTCATGGGCAAACACGCCAACCGACCCCCAAGGTGTGCTGTCATTAGCGGACTGGAGTTCTCGGTCCAAGGTAAATTGGCGATCGAGATACGGCATGAATTGGGGGTGGTAGATGATCAGGCGCTGAAGGTCGTTTGATGCTTTACGATCGACAACGGCCGCCGCGTTAAGCGCCTTGCCGCCAGCAAAGACCTTCAGGTGGCCAGGATCAACGCCCGAATACGTCACGATGCGATCTATTAGCGGTTGGACGGAGGTTATACCGCCATCCTTAGCAACCTTCATAGGCAGACCGCGTTTGAAGAGGTGATGGTGGCCTAGGAAGCTGCAGAACTTCGCTTTTCTACTGATCTGGACCAAACCACGGTCAGCAACGGTTCGGAAGAGAGCAGGTGATTCGCTCAACGCCAACCGACCGCTCTCTTCTTTCGTAGCGGCCGCCGAACCGGCTTGCGACACGAGAGGATCAACCGCTACATCGACATTCAGCGGCGATGGTTGTCCGGATGTTTGAGGTCCTTCAAGAACCGCACGTATATCGACAGATTTCAGAAGAAGGATGCCGAATGCGAGGGCCGTAACGAAATAAGCAGCCGACTTTAAGAGTCTCCCTGCCACTGAAAACCTCACGAATAGCTTTTCAACCCAGCCCGAAAAGAGGCCAGCCCGCAGAAAAATAAGTGAGACTCAATGATGCGGCCGATTGGCCAAAACATAGATCAGTTACAAACGCCATTGGTGCATCCCGCGTAGGCTGCAAAGGCCAATGCTGCTGCGGCCGCGGCCAGAAAACCAATTGATGCCAACTTCTTCATGTCAATTCCCCGTGTTTGGAACGATGGAGCCCACGATCCCTGCTTCGTGTAGCTGATACCCATGTTCGAAATGAGCTCTAGCTCTAATCGAACCCGACATCAAGCGTGCTGGGGGTTTAACCTTCTCATAGTGGCCCGGTTCCAACATATCCTCAACAAAATCGCAACCCGCCGAGCCCGTTGCGTCCAATGACTCTTGCCCTGGCCCGCTGGAGCTGCCAAAGCTGCTAGGGTTCATTCAAGCAATGGAGATCGTGCGCTGATTGAGCAAGCTTGAACACACCAGCCCAGATGCCGATTCCCAGGCCAATAGGCCTGCATCGAGTGGTTATGATGACCACTTCGACAATCTCAATCTGCAACTCAACTCCCTCAATCAGGCTAGTGCCGACGCCCGTACATTCTGGCTATTCTACCTGGCGCTACTGACCTACTTGCTGGTCGCTATCGCTAGCGTCAGTCACCAAGATCTTCTGCTCAATG
>DAOUZE010000532.1 GCA_030665765.1 Filomicrobium sp. | reverse complement strand
AAGTAGGCTATCCCGCGTTACTGCATCGAAGTAGACGTTGACGCGCCGCCTCATCGCAAAACAAACCATGCGTAGATCATCGATGCCGTGCGTATGGTCGGCATGATCGTGTGTGAAAAGAACACCGTCGAGTACCTTCACGCGGGCGTCGATCAATTGCTCGCGAAGATCAGGTGAAGTGTCGATCAACACACTGGTACGACCGTCTTTGCCAAATCGGTCGACCAACACAGAGCAACGCCGCCGACGGTTCTTCGGGTTTGATGGTTCACAATTGCCCCACTCGGGCCCCAGCCGGGGCACGCCTCCCGATGGCCCACAACCCAGGATCGTCAAACGATAGTTCATGCTGCTCCTGTTGCGCTGACCACAAGCTCGGGCACGTCAGCTGGACGCCGTGCTTTCTTATAAAGCCGGAAGAAATTGTCTGTGGTCGCCAACGCCAACTCCGTCAGCGTTATCCCGCGGGCATCGGCCACTGCCTGAGCGGTATGCACGACGTATGCTGGCTCATTGGTCTTGCCACGAAACGGAACCGGCGCGAGGTAGGGAGCATCGGTCTCAACCAGAATCCGATCGAGCGGCAATACAGTCGCAATCTGGCGCAGTTCTTCAGCTTTCTTGAAAGACACCACCCCCGAAAACGAGACATAGAGACCAAGGTCCACGGCTTTCAACGCAAGGTCGCGTCCGCTGGTAAAGCAATGCAGCACCGCCGGAAAGGCGCCTTGGGAATGCTCGTCCAACAGAATCGCGGCAGTATCCTCATCAGCGTCCCGCGCATGGATCTCTAGCGGCAAACCTGTTTCACGCGCGGCTTGAATATGACGGCGAAAGCCCTCTGCCTGAGCTTCGCGGGAAGAATGTTGGTAGAAGTAATCAAGACCAGCCTCTCCGACCGCAACACACTTTGGATGCTGCGACAGCCGTACGATTTCCTGAACAGGAATATCCAACTCCTCGTGCGCGTTGTGCGGATGCGTTCCTACACTAAAGAAAATGTCCTCGTGCGCTTCCGCAATCGCCTTGTAAGTGCCAAAGCGTCGTATGTGCGTAGAGATCGTGACCATCGTTCCCACTCCGGCCGCACGCGCTCTTGCCACGACCCCGCCGAGATCTTCGGAAAATTGCGGGAAATCCAGATGACAATGGTGATCGACGAGCATTCAGGCTCCATGAATTGGGATGGGCCACCCAGCGTTCGGCGCTATATGCTGGAGAGCCAAATTGCACTTTCTACCTCTCGGTTAGCCCGTTGGACACGTATGCGCACGTCCAAACTGCACCCGGAGGAATCCATTCCCTGTTCCAGCAGACCTTCTGCCTGGGACGGGCTCCTCAAATAGTCAGAGTCAAAAATCGCAGCCTACGCTTTACTGCTTCCAGTCTTTGCCCCGGGCTTGGCTGCTTGAGCACGCCGCCGCTCAAGTTCCTCAGGCTCTATATACCGCGGGAAGACGCCGGTTGGAGCCGGCAGTTCCACGCCAGGGCTGAGCCGTCCAGCTTCGCCAAGTTGATCAAACCCACGCGCTCCATCCGCCACGCTAAGTAAATCCAGCAACTTGCCCGTCGAACCAGACATTACCGGCTGAGCCAGGATCGCA
>DAOUZE010000300.1 GCA_030665765.1 Filomicrobium sp. | reverse complement strand
AGCTATCACGGCGTGCTCGCAAGAGGTTTCGCGCTCGTACGAGATTCCAGCGGCGCCATGGTGCGCAAGTCGCAAGGTTTGCAGTCTGGTCATGATGTGGAAATTGAATTTGCAGATGGCCGCGCCGGTGCCCGCGTCCTCAGCACATCTATCCGCCCCATCGCCATGCCAGATCAGCAAGCGGAGGATCAATCTCAACCAAAACAGGCTGAACCCGCCGACGGGGAGGCCCGTCGTCCAACCCGAAAGGGCCGCGGCCCGGATCAAGGGTCACTATTTTGACCATTAAGTGAGCGAACACCTTACGAAGGTAGACCCTTCTGAGGGCATTAGCCGCGGCAACCTACCTTGACGCTGGCGCTCGGAAGAGCGATCAAAGAACGCTGCGCGATAGCGCCGAATCTTTTCTGCTACAGCACGGAGATGGGAGGAGCCGAATGAACCGTTTGGAGACTTTATTTGGTCTCAAAGGCGAAGCGACGGTTCGCTACCTGGATGGCGAGTTCCAGGTGATTTCGCCGGGTGATTTCGTGCGTTGCGCGGTCACCGGCAAGCCCATTTCACTCGACAATCTGCGATACTGGAGCGTCGCGCACCAAGAGGCATATGCGTCGGCTGAAATTTCCTACAAGCGGTTTATCGAATACCGGAATCGTTCGGCAAAGTGAGCGATCCTGACGATTGCTAGCCTAGGCCGGCGCCGTCTCTTTCAAACAAGCCCCTTCGACGAGCGCCACCAGGCGTTCCAGATCTCGTGGCTCCATCGCCAACTCGATCCCCAGTACGTTAGTTGCCTTGGCTAGCTGCGCGCAGCTGCCCGTCTTTCCCGCCAGCCGCGCAAGGTCCTTTTCAGTTGTCACCAGCTGCGCCTCCGACGCGACCGCTAGAGCGAGCAGTTCTTGCGCCTCAGAGTCTGTGAAGTCGTGGTGGTCCTTAAACTCACGGCCAGCAACAACGTGGGCACCGATTTCGTCGAGCGATGCCCGGAACCGCTTCGGATTGCCGATTCCAGAGAACGCGACGACCCGTTTGTGTTTCAGGATTTCTGCTGCATCATTTGGCACCACCCGGGCGGACAGCACGGGTCCAGGAAACGCGACTTTTAGGTCCCGCAGCGTTGATCCGCTTTCATCACCGTTAACCACCACGGTATCCACAAGTCCGAATTGGAAATCAATCGGTGCGCGCAGGGGCCCGGCTGGAATGACTTCACCATTACCGAGCCCTCGGGATCCGTCGACAACGGCAATGATCAACGATTTCGTCAGCGACGGGTTTTGCAGACCATCGTCCATGATGATGTGGCTCGCCGTTTTCGAGGCCTCGATGGCCTGCGCGCCCTTGGCTCGGTCCTGTGCCACCATCGTCGGTGCGCAGCGTGCCAGCAGCAGTGGCTCGTCACCCACTTCCCGGGCAAGGTCGACCGCCGGATTGACCCATGCCGGTCCCCTTAGTCGCCCTGAGTAACCTCGCGTTAAAAAAGCAGGCGTCGCGCCTCGCTCCTTCAACAGTGCCGCGATCATTAGCGACAGTGGAGTTTTGCCCGTCCCACCAGCTGTAAAGTTGCCGACGCAGATGACTGGAAGCCGGGAATGATAGGGTTCTGCGCGTCTAAAGCGCAGTTGTGCTGCCCAGCCGAATAGTCCCGAGATCGGGCGCAGGGCCTTGACGCGAATATCGTCCTCGCCGGCAACGTACCACCAAGAGGGTTCCTCAAGAGGCACAATTCAGCTCCTTTTGGCTCTCAACCGGCTCGGGTAAGTGTGCGGCAAGTGCGTCGACGGTCGCATCTAACGCCCCCGTCATTTCGTCCAGTGCCTCGCAGGCTTTGCCACGTAATCCCTCAAGCTGGCTCAAGTCGCCATGTAGAGCGATCACCGCCTCAGCCAATTCCTCCGCTGTTGTCACCTCGAGGATCGCGCCCTTTGACAACAAAGCCTCAGAGATGTCGATAAAGTTGTACCGATAAGGGCCCGACAGAACGGCCGCGCCATGCCGGATTGCCTCAACGGGATTTTGGCCGCCTTTGTTAACCAGTGAACCGCCGATAAGCGCGATTGGCGAAAGGGCATAAAGGGTTCCCAGTTCTCCGATAGTGTCTGCGATATAAACACCGGTCGTGGCGTCTGGCAGTTGCTGCAGCGAGCGCCGGGCCACGGACAGCCCCTTTTCCTTCAACATATCCGCAATGGCGGCCCCGCGCTCTGGGTGTCGCGGTGCGATGATCGACAGGAAACCGTCATAGACGGCGGCGATTCTGCGATGCGCATCCGCAACGATTTCGTCTTCCAGGTTGTGCGTGCTGGCCGCGATATAGCTCTTGCGGTCACGGATTGCCGCGGCAAGCTCTTGGTAGGCGCGGATATCGACCGGTAGCGGCGGCGCGTCGACCTTCAAGTTGCCGGCGACTTCAACGCGACGCGCTCCCAATTCGGAAAACTGCCTGGCGAACCGAGTATTTTGCGACAGAACAAGATCGAACCGATTGAATAACGGCGCCGATATGCCCGGTTGGCGGCGCCATCTCTGGAAGCTCCGTTTCGACATGCGCGCGTTGATCAACACAAGCGGGATGTCGCGAGCTGCGGTTTCAAGGATCAAGTTGGGCCAGATTTCCGATTCTGTGAAAACGGCCGCATCCGGTCGCCAATGCGCAATGAAGTCGCGTGCAAATTTCGGCACATCAAGCGGAACGAACTGGTGGATCGCCGTATCGCCGAGCCGGTCTTCGGCTAGCCTTGCTGATGTCAGCGTACCGGTCGTCAGCAAGAAGTGCAGATCGGGACGCCGCGCGCGTAAGCCTTCGATGACCGGCAAGATTGCATTGGTTTCGCCGACGCTGGCCGCGTGCAGCCAGAGGAGCGCTCCAGTTGGCCGTTCGATTGCCGATTGTCCAAGGCGTTCCGCACGCCGTGATCTGACTTCCTTCCCCTGCCGCTCGCGATAGCCCAGCACCAGCGGCGCAGCGACCTGTAAAGCACGGGTGGCAGCGCGGTACGTCTTGAGCCCGAAACCCTCCGGCAGTGGGGCAAGCTTTGGATCCCGCGCCCCCGGTGGCGTTGCGCGGGCCGGATCAGCGCTAACCAACGCATAGGCCCGCTCGGTCGTCTCGTTTAGGTCCACCTCAAGTTTCCTGCGCAAAGCCTCAATATCCTTAGGTGATGCATGACGCGGCACAAAAATGGGGGTGCCCATGGCAAATCCGAGTTTGCCGTAAGGGAGGTTGAAAGTCAGTCGGCTCCAAGTATTGAGCGAGTAATAACGTGACGTTGCCGCCGCCAGAGGCAGAATCGGCCGTCCAGAAAGTCTGGCTAGTGTAATAATACCTTCACCAGCTCGCCGAGCTGGTCCTGGTGGTACATCCGCCGTGACGACAACGCTTGCCCCCTCCTTCAGCGCCGACATCGATGCCTTGAGCGCATAAGCACCACCGCGGTCTTTACGGCGCCCTCCAGCGCCTGCCCCGCGAATAAGCTCGACTCCGATCCGCCGCATGGCTTCGCCGATGAGTTCCGCGTCACCATGGCGCGCAACCATCGCCGAGAATTTCAAATCCCTCGGCCTGCTCGCGGCCAGCATCATAAATTGCCCATGCCAGCAGGCACAGATGGCAGGTTGCTGGCTGACAAATGTGTCCTGCATGTTCGGTGGATCGAACCGGTGCTCACACGTACGGTCAACCAGTCCTATAAACCGGCCCAGGCTTGCACCGCCGAATCGCATCAGCTTGGATTTCGTGCTTTTCGTCAGTGCCATCGACGGGTTCACCTTGGGCGCTGGGCGCAACTTTATCGTGAGCTGACCCGATTCGGAAAGTGCGGCCCTATTGGGCCGCCGCCAGCGCATTCGCGGTTAGGATGGTCGATTTTCTGGGGATTATTCGCCACACTGTGACGCAAACCTGACATCCCTTGCCGACTTGTCCAATACCGCATAATACCGGGCGGTTAGCAATGAGCGTTAATTGCATGTAGATTGCACATTCAGCCTTTCGGGGAAGCTGAGTTCGGCGCTTTGATATTGGAGAGTGCTTAGGGCAGGGCTGATAATTGTACATCAACCGCGTGCGGTGTTTGCTAATTGGGGGTTCAAGATCCTGGTTCATCGGTTTAACAACGACGCTCATGCGTTCTTGAACGCGGGTACCCATATTGGCCCCGCATTAAATGAAACCACCTCGCGCTCGGCGATCGGCAGGTAATGGCGGGACTGGCCAAAAGATATAAACGCGCCGTGAAACGCGTCAGTATGGCCTGGCGTACTGGCCTCATAAATCACAGCCCGCAGTGGATGCGCCGGCTGTTTGGCCCGACGGCTATACATCTCGATATGCTGTTGATGGATCACGGTATTTTTCGGCTTGCCTATCTCAATAGGCATGCGCTTGCGAAGGACGCTTGGCGCAGCGCCCAGCCCGCCCCGCATCATTTTCGGGGCTTCAAGCGCGATGGTGTGAAGACGATCGTCAATCTTCGCGGCGAACGCACGTGTGGCAGCTATTGGCTCGAACAACG
>DAOUZE010000468.1 GCA_030665765.1 Filomicrobium sp. | reverse complement strand
AGGTCGTCAATGACGGCCAGTAGCACGTCGACACCCTCGCCGGTTAAAGCGGTGGTTTTCAGCAGTGGTACATGCGCACTGGCGCTGGAGCGGATTGAAAGCGCACCTTTGAGTTGCTGCATCGTCGCCTCGGCGCCCTCGCGGTCGGCTTTGTTGACGACTAGGATGTCGGCGATCTCCAGAAGACCCGATTTCATCGCCTGAATGTCGTCGCCGAGCCCGGGCGCGGACGCGACGATGCGGATGTCGGCGATCTCGGCTACGTCGATTTCGCTCTGACCGGTGCCGACGGTTTCCAAGAGGATGAGGTCGAAATCGGCCGCGTCGAGGGCGTCGATAATGCGAACCGCGGCCGGCGAGAGCCCCCCTAGGTAACCGTGACTAGCTAGCGAGCGGACAAAAACACCGTCGTCATCGAGCGCTGCCGTCATGCGGATGCGGTCGCCAAGGATTGCACCGCCGGAAACGGGGCTCGAAGGATCGACCGCAATGACCGCGACCGTGCGGCCTGTCTTGCGGAGCGCAGCTATCAGTGCATTCACGAGGGTGGACTTGCCTGCGCCGGGTGGGCCGGTCAAACCAACGATTAGGGCCTTGCCGAGATGCGGTTGCAGGCAGCGCAAAAGCTCGGGTGCTTGAGGGGATAGGCTTTCCAGTACGGTGACGGCGGCTGCGGTCGCGCGCCGTTCGCCGCGGCGTAGGCCCACGACTAGGTCTGCTGCCGTAACGTTGGACGCGGAGTTGCGGCCGGTGTTAGTCGTTGTGGTTTTCACGTGCGACATAGGTGGCTGATACGCGATGGCTGCGGGGTGCCGCAAGAGGCGGGTGTCAAAAAGGCAGAGCGTTGCTTAGAACTCAGTACCAAAGGCCGGGCCAGCGGTAGCGCGGCCTCATAGCAATTGGTCCGTAGCCCAGCATCGACACCAGCGGTTCCTCGACGACGACCATCGGCGGTAGGCTCGGTTCACCGCTTAGTTCGCGCAGGCGGGCGATGCGCTCCTCGGTCGGCGGGTGTGTGCGCAGCAGGGATGGTTGCGGAATCCGGCGTGTAGGTACCGGATAGACAAGATCTTCCCAGAAGCTGCCCTGGTATCGTTCGAGCCGGCCCAAAGCGGCAACCAGGCCGAGCGGATCGCCGGTCAACTGGGCTGCTTCGAAGTCGGCGTCGAATTCGCGCGCGCGTGAAAGACCAAGCTGCAACAAACTCGATAGTGCAGGCGCAAAATAGAGCAGGAGAATGACCCACCAAGAAAACGGTGTTTCTCCGGTCAAGAGACCGAACAGGTTCAGGACGACCAGGGCCAGAGCCATGTACGATAGCGACTGCACAAACCTGGTCATGATGTCGGCGAGGTTCATCACCCAAAGGTCATTGTTGTGGATGTGAGAGACCTCATGGGCGAGTACACCGGCCACCTCGCGCATGCTGAGGCGCCGCAATAGGCCTTCGGTTATGCCGATTGCGGCATGCCTGGGGGTTCCGGTTGCAAAGGCGTTGAGGGTGGCGCTGGGAATGAGATACAGGTCGGGACGTGCCAGCAAATCAGCGCGCTGGCTCAACTCGTCGAGGATGCGGCTGAGCTGATCATCGCCCCTGGGAACCTTGCGGGCACGATAAAGTCGCATTACTGCGGCGGGTGGAATGCTGGGTGCCAAGAGGACCAGCAGTGCAATAACTCCGGTGGAAATGACAATGCCGTAGACTCCCCACAAAAGGGTTGTGGTAATCGCCAGTATTAACCCAATGCCGCCAATCAAAAGCAGGGAATGGACGTAGTTTCGCTGCTTATGAACGTGCAGTTGGTCTGCGTCAAGAAGTTGTCTCACGAGGCTTCATCCTCGTCTTTCTCGCCAGGGCCTCCAAGACAGAGGCCGGTCTAGAATTTCCCCAGAGTGATTTCGTCTGGGGGAAAGCCGCTGGTATTGCGGCAGGCAGTGATGATTGCGGGGACGATCGCATCGGCATCTGTCACGACCGTGAAACTAACCTCAAGTCCATCGCGGATAAACTGCTGAGTGCGCATGTGCTGCAGCAACTCAAGGAACGGATCCCAAAAGCCATCAATGTTTGCCACGATGATCGGCTTACGGTGTTGACCGAGCTGTGACCAGGTGAGCTGTTCGACGAGTTCCTCTAGGGTGCCGATGCCGCCCGGTAATGCCACGAATGCATCCGAACGCTCGAACATCAGGCGTTTGCGCTCGTGCATATCGCCAGTGACGATAAGTTCGTCAACTTCGCGCAGCATATGTTCACGCTCGGACAGGAAATCCGGGATGATGCCAGTCACTTTGCCGCCGGTGGTGATTGTCGCGCGGGCGACTTCACCCATCAGCCCCATGCCACCGCCGCCGTAAATTAAACGGATCGAAGCTGTGGCGAGGGCTCTTCCAAGCGCGGTTGCGGTTTGTGCGTAGATCGGTTTGGTTCCGTGCCCGGAGCCGCAATAGACGCACACAGCATCAGGGCTGCCGTTCAAGGTGGCGAGGTCTGACGTCGGCGTTTCTTGTTCTTTTTTCATGTTCATCTGAGATTGGTTGCTCATTTTACGTTTCGATGATGTCGT
>DAOUZE010000318.1 GCA_030665765.1 Filomicrobium sp. | reverse complement strand
CGCCGACATGCTTCCCGATGAAATTGGATCCAACGTTCCACTGCCCGTCAATGGCGGCGCGGAACATCTTATGTCCCTACCCTTGCGTGAAGCCCGAGAGATATTCGAGCGCGAATACCTCCTTGCACAGATTAATCGCTTTGGCGGGAACATCTCGCGCACGGCCGAATTTGTCGGCATGGAGCGATCCGCACTGCACCGCAAACTGCGTGCTTTGGGGGTCTCATCCGAGCATCGTCAATCCGAAGCCAGGCAAGCCGCCGGTTAGCCCAACGCTGAGAATTACTGTTCGATGACGGCCGGCAACCTGGTATAGCTCGTCAATCTGGTGGACACCGGCAGTGGACGCCCGCTGCAAACACAAAGACCTTTGGTGAGTAACGAGCTTTTCGAGGCGGCATGAGGATCATCGTCTGCGGGGCCGGACAAGTCGGAAGCGGGATCGCCGAACGGCTATCCGCCGAGGGAAATGACGTATCGATAATCGATGCCAGCGAAGCTCTCGTAGACCGCGCCAATGAAGTCCTTGAAGTGCGGGCCCTGCAGGGTAATGCCGCCCATCCCGACGTGCTCGAACGAGCAGGGGCGATGGAATCTGACATGGTCATCGCTGTTACGCTCCATGACGAAGTCAATATGGTAGCCTGTCAGGTAGCGCATACGCTGTTCAGCGTACCAACCCGAATTGCGCGCGTACGCGCGCAAAGCTACCTCGACAAAAAGTACGGCAAGCTCTTCTCCCGCGAATCGATGCCGATCGACCACATCATTTCGCCAGAGATCGAAGTAGGCAACACCGTGCTGCGTCGCCTGGAGCTACCCGGCGCCTTTGACTCGGCATCCTTCGCCGACCACGAAGTTGTTGCTGTTGGTCTCACATGTGGCCCAGACTGCCCGGTTCTCAATACACCGCTTCACCAACTATCCGAACTGTTTCCCGACCTGCCCGCAGTCGTTGTGGCGGTCGTGCGCAAGGGCAAGCTGTTCGTCCCTCACAAAACCGATCCACTTGAGGAAGGCGACGACGTCTATCTCGTCCTGCCCACAACGCAAGTCGCACGAACCCTGCAGATATTCGGCCATGAGGAACGTCAAGCCCGCCGGATTGTCATTGCCGGTGGCGGCAACATCGGTCTCTACCTCGCCCGGTCACTGGAAAAGCTGCAGCCGAACGCACGCGTTAAAGTGATCGAGTCTTCGCGTGAACGCGCTGTTCGAATTGCAGAACAACTCGACCGCGTTGTCGTCCTACATGGCTCAGCCCTGAACGAGGACATGCTGCGCGAGGCCGATATTGGTTCGGCAGACACGATTGTCGCCGTGACTAACGACGAACAGGCCAATCTCTTGACGGCGGCATTGTCTAAGCAACTCGGGTGCGCTTCCAGTCTGGCACTGATCAACTCTGCTAACTATTCGGGAATGATCCGGTCGCTTGGTATCGATGCCCAGATCAATCCGCGCTCAGTGACCGTCAGCAGGGTCTTGCAACACGTCCGCCGCGGCCGCATCCGGGGAGTTCACTCGATCCACAATGGTGCCGGCGAAATCATAGAGGCCGAGGTGCTTGAAACGGCCCCGATACTTGAAAAGCCACTGCGCGAAGTGAGGCTCACCGAAGGTGTTCGCTTTGGTGCAATTCTAAGAAGGGGTAAGGTTATACAACCGACCGGATCGACTGAGTTGGAAGTAAAGGACCGCGTTGTTTTGTTCGCCCTGGCCGACTACATACGAGAGGTCGAGCAAATTTTCCGAGTTAGTCCGGATTATTTTTGATTAAGGGCACGCCCAACGGCCCCACTCGGATCGACAGATCCGCCACGTAGGACCCCTATGAGCCGGATCATATATGTCAATGGCCACTATCGCCGATACGGCGAAGCCGGCGTTCACGTCGAAGATCGAGGGTTGCAATTCGCTGACTCGGTCTACGAAGTCATTGAGATATACAACACCCAGCTGATTGACCCGACCCGGCATCTGGACCGTCTCGAACGCTCGATGAACGAATTATCGATCTCCCCGCCCATGTCACGCAGCGCCCTTAGTCACATTATCGAGCAGACAGTTCGCCGTAATCGCGTTCACAATGGAATTGTATACCTCCAGGTAACCCGCGGCACCGCCCCACGAGACTTTCCGATCAACGGAAAGGATTTGAGCCCCACCCTCATTTGTATTGCCCGGGCCACCTCCAGATCAGCCCGCGACAGCATTGCAGCAAAAGGCATCTCCGTTGTTACCGTGCCGGATATCCGGTGGGGCCGTTGCGACATCAAGACAGTCATGCTGCTGCCTGCCGTCTTGGCCAAAAGCAGCGCACATCAAGCCGGCGCCAGCGAAGCTTGGCTCGTCGACACAGACGGCTGGATCACCGAAGGAGCTTCAAGTAACGCCTGGATCCTCAATCAGGACAACGAGCTTCAGACACGTTCGCTCTCTCATGCCCTGCTTCCCGGAATTACTCGTCAAACACTCATCGAGGTGGCGGGAAAAACCGGCATTCGCGTGGTGGAACAGGCCTTTAACGCTGAACAGGCTTATACCGCCAAAGAAGCCTTTAACACCTCGGCAAGTGCCACGATAATGCCCGTCGTACGCATCGACGAGCAGTCGATCGGCTCAGGCACACCAGGTCCCATCACACAAAAACTTCGCCAGGTATTTCATCACCACGCCGAACGAATACCCGCGAGCGCGCGGCCTGCTAAATACTGACGGAGATCTGTTTAGTGACGTATTTAGCCGCAGAAGGCGTGTGAAAGACTTGTTCCTTAGATATCGATGCTGAAATTATAAAATACCTCGTCTAGACTACCCTTCGCATGAGCAAAAAACGCGAGACGAAATCACCAGAAGATAGAATTAAGAAGCGGACAACAAAGTATGCCGTCTGAAAAAACGCAGAGCCTGCAAGACACTTTTCTCAACCACGTGCGCAAGCAGAAAACGCCGCTGACGATCTTCCTAATCAATGGCGTTAAGCTACAGGGTATCGTCACTTGGTTTGACAATTTCTGCGTCCTGCTCCGTCGGGACGGGCATTCACAACTCGTCTACAAGCACGCAATCTCGACGATCATGCCAGGCCAGCCCGTCAATTTAATGGACGGCGAAACCTCAGAAGATGAACCGAACACATAGGCAGAAGCATCGACAAACGTAACAGTGACAATGATACCGGCGATCGCGAAGCACCCACCGTTTCGTTGGAGAAAAGACGCTCGGGCGTCGCTTCACGCGCATTAGTGCTTGTGCCGATCCTATCAAGAGCGGCAGATGCAGCGTCTGACAACAAAGGGCTGTCGGCCCACTCTCCCGAAGAAAGACTCGCAGAGGCTATCGGCCTCGCCCATGCCATCGATCTCAATGTCGTCGACGCCCGCACGGTCACCGTTACCAAGCCGAAGCCCGGTACGCTGTTCGGCACAGGCAAGGTCGAGGAACTTGGCGAATGCATTGCCAGCCAGGAGATCGAGCTCGCCGTCGTCGATCACGCAGTAAGCCCCGTCCAGCAGCGCAACCTCGAGACGGCCTGGAACTGCAAGGTGCTCGACAGAACCGGTCTCATTCTTGAAATTTTCGGTGAGAGAGCACGCACGCGGGAAGGCCGCCTACAGGTCGAACTTGCCCACCTGTCCTATCAAAAAGGCCGGCTCGTGCGTGCCTGGACCCACTTGGAACGCCAACGTGGTGGCGGTGGAGGCGGTGCCAGCTTCATTGGTGGTCCGGGGGAGGCACAAATCGAGCTTGACCGGCGCATAATCCAGAGCCGCATCGACGGGATCCGTAAAGAGCTCACGCAAGTTGTCAAAACCCGTGAGCTTCATCGCGCCGGACGCCGTAAGGTGCCCTACCCAATAGTCGCCATTGTCGGCTATACGAACGCCGGCAAGTCGACACTGTTCAACCGTGTCACCGGCGCCGAGGTTCTGGCCCAGGACCAAGTCTTCGCCACTCTCGATCCAACCATGCGTGAAGTTAAACTACCCTCCGGCCGACGCATCATCCTCTCCGATACGGTGGGTTTCATCTCACATCTGCCGACAATGTTGGTGGCCGCCTTCCGCGCCACCTTGGAAGAAGTGGTGGAGGCCGACCTGATCTTGCATGTCCGTGACATCTCCCACTCCGAAACCGTTGCCCAGCACCGCGATGTCGAACAGGTGCTGGAAGGGCTCGACATTGAACTGGCGCCAGACGACCGTGGCATCCTGGAAGTTTGGAACAAGATCGACCGGCTCACCCCGGA
>DAOUZE010000410.1 GCA_030665765.1 Filomicrobium sp. | reverse complement strand
GGTGAGGGCGATTCCTTCCTGACCGCCCTGATCGGGCGGCCTTCGTCATTGGTCGCTCTACCCGTGGCGGTGAACCGACGGCGTTTCCCGGCTTCAGCCCTCTCGGGCTCGGCTGCGTGCGTACGCACCTCGACAACGTTTTCTTTGCCTTCGACCACGTCGAAACGAGTTCGCACCAGGGAGCTCTCTGGATGATACATGCCGAACCACCAACCGGACTTCCCCACTTCCAACCAATAGATTCCTGGTTCAAGATGACCGTAGCGGACGGCGCCGCTCGTATTGACGTATCGCCGGAACCAGTTGCCGGTATGAGCAACTGGCATGCCGTCTTCACGGCGGAGCAAAACAAATTCGCCAGGGACGGGCCTCCCGCCGGCTGGGTCCATCACCTTGACAAGCAGCGGACTGTCTCCTTTCAATTGGATGCTCACCGACTCCTTCTTTTTACTGCCATCGAGACGAATGATCGGACTGACTCCGACGGGCGTGGGATCATCTCCCCACCCGCTGCAGGCAGTGACGCGGTAATCTCCGGGAGGGAGATTTTCGGCTGTTGCGGTGGACCTGGCCGCGATCGAGCGGAACTGCATCCAGACCTTCCCTGTAGTCTTGTCATGCCAATACAGCTCCTGCTGAAATGCTGACCGCTGTGTGGCTATCTGGATCGGATCTATTGATCGCCAGACAATGAGACATAAACGTTCCGGCGGTTGGCCATCCAAACCGGTTACGCTGACCTGCAGGGAGAGATCACCCTTTTGCCGTTCCACGAACGCAAGGGCCACCGACCTTTTCTCCAGCGTTACTGGTGTGTCGTCTGAGGCTTGCGCCACGCTCACCGCAAATCGCACAGCATCCCGGGCGTTGGCCCGATCGCCCAACTCGAAATGAAGTTCGCCTTCACTCCGCAACGCGACCCCTATAAACAATCGGCGGGTTGCGTACACCCCTTCGGCCTCACTGAGTACGCGGTCTTTATTGTCCAGGAGTTGGACTTGCAGGCGCCATTTCGCCGCAGCCTTTGTCACCTCCACAAACCGCAAATCAGCATCAAGTTGATCTTGTGCGAGTGAGAACCGTATCCAGGCGAAGCGCAAGAGGTCCGGCTCTTCCTTCGTTCCGACCACGAGCCCGACGGGGATGTCTTTATCGAGATCAAAGTTGCCTTCTATAGAATAAGGTTCTATCCCAGGGCCTGTTGTGGCGCTTTTTGCCTCCTTTTCCTCACTCCGGAGGCACGCGACCGCGCCGAACGCTACCAGAGACGCGGTAGCTAATGCAATGCCCCAACCTCGCGTAAGACGGACGCCCTGGTGGGTATGAGCCCCGAGGAGGCGGAGAACGCGGTGGCGAAGTTGTGAGGGATGTCTTCCAGCACTCAGAGTAGCCGCCGCGAGCCTGCGGGCGCCGGACTGCCGACTCAGTGCTGCTGTCTCGACCAGGGACGAGGCGTAGGTCACGGGTTTGCCCCCAACGGCAACAACCATGTCGTCGCAGCAGTTTTCTCGCTCCATGCGAATGCGGCGGGAAACGAGCCACACAGCGGGGTGGAAGAACAGGATAACCTCTATCAACCCTTGTGCGATGTTAACGAGGTGGTCGTAGCGGCGGATATGGGCTAACTCATGCAGAAGAGACATCTCGACCTGTTCCGGGCTGAGCCCGCTCGCGAGCGACAGCGGCAGCAGGATTGTCGGCCGGAGCACGCCGACGACTGTCGGGACCGCTATCCGGCGGCAATAGGCGACAGCCGGCGTCAGCGATAGCCCAAGAGCCTTCGCGCAGCGCGCGGCGGCTGCCAAGATGGCGGGATCGTTCAACGGCTCAGCGTCTCGACGGAGCCGCTTGCCTCCCTGCAGCGCCGCAAGGAGGCGAGCCAGCATAAGCACGACTCCAAGGAGGTAGCATGCCGTCGCGTAGCGCGCGTATCGCCGCCAGTCAAAGCTCGACGGTGCTTTGTCAAGTGCAATGTCAGATTTTGGCCGCGCCACACCTGGGACCCGCGATTCAGGCGTCATATTCGACGCGAGTAGCGCGATGGGCCGCTCGTCTTCAAGCAGCGCGCCTTGCAACGGGGCGGCATGCCATGAAACAGGCTTCGCGATTTCCGTGTAGGCCGGCGCCGAGGCACTACCCACCATCCAGAATGTCACCGGCGGGCTCGCCGCCATAAGCAACAGGGCGGCGACATAGACCACATAGCGAGCACGCGAGGACGCCCGTCGAAGCAGTGCTGCCGCAAGCACCACCAGCAATGCGATGAACGTCCCCTGCCAGAGGAAATGCACCAGCGTTTTGGTCAGTCGGAGGCAAATCGCTGTCTCGAAGTACGCGAAAAGATTCATTTTGATTCCTCCCGGATTTTGCGTTCGATCATCTCACGAAGTTGTTTCAGCTCGGCCTCATCTACATCGGCGGTCTCGAGCAGGTTGAGCATGACTGCCACTGCCGAACCATCGAAGACACGGTCCACCAAATCGCCGAGCATCTTTCGGCTGATGGACTTCTCCGAAATCTTCGTACTGTACACGTATCTGCCGCCCTGCTTGGTCCGCGTCAAATATCCTTTCCGGGTCATAATATTCATGATGGTCATGACCGAGGTGTAGGCCAAATCGCGGAACCCGGCCAGAGCATCGCGGACGTCTCGGACTGGCGCAGGCCCATCCCGCCACAGGACCTTGAGGATTTCGAGTTCCAACTCAGTTGGATATCGTGATGAGGGTCGAGCCATGATTGAGCTCCTTTTCCATAGTCTGATGCTTTATCAATTACTAATTCATTAGACACCATACCCCACGATAATGTTCCCGTCAAGCGATTTTTTTAAGAAATTAGTAGGGTCAGAGCTTGCCCAGGATGTGCTCTAAGTCGCGTCGCCGCAGTAGAACACAACGGGAACCGTGCCTATTCCCATTGCAGATTGCAGAATGCAGAATGCGAAATCCGAAATCCGAAATCCTATGCTTGGGTGGCTTTATTTCGCGAGGAGCAGTCGCCTGCTCAGCTCCGCGGATCCCAAAAACGGGTCGTAAAATTCTTGGAGTTCCGAAATAGGTTTCGACAAACGAGCAGTCGGCGGAAAGGAATAGACTGGGGTAAGTGGAGAGCTTCAGGGAGCGAAATGCCATGTCGGCCAAGTGTGTAGGAACTGTGCTTGTCGCA
>DAOUZE010000088.1 GCA_030665765.1 Filomicrobium sp. | reverse complement strand
GGCATGCGATGATGATTGCTTCGACCCAGCCGCGACCCAAGCCTGGACCCTGAAGGCCATCATTTCCCAGGCCTGCGTCGAGACCAAAGGCGTCGCATGTCGCGTCTGTGAAGACAGTTGCGAAACCGCTGCAATACGCTTCCGCCCGGCTCTTGGCGGCCGATCCACGCCGGAGATCAGTTCCGGCAACTGTACAGGCTGCGGCGCTTGCGTCGCCGTCTGCCCGGTATCGGCAATTACAGTAACTCCAGATGAAATGCTCGCCCAGGAGGCCACGACATGAATGTCTGCGGCGTACTCGTTCATGCAAATCCCAAACGAGTAGAGGAAGTGATCAAGGCGATGTGTGAACTCGACGGACTTGAAGTGCATCGCACGGCTGACGGGGGACGCATCGTCGTCACCGTTGAAGACACCGAGCGGACTCTCGCGCTCGACACACTTACGGCGATCCACAAACTAGACGGGATCGTCGCCGCATCCCTCGTCTACCACAGCATTGACCCGGCAGAAGATACGGCAGCCGACGCCTGAGGAGGAAAACATGACCGCACCGTTCGACGCAGAACCAAACGATCAAATCCAAGACGGCGCAACAGATGAAGTGAGCGCTCCAGCCAACGAACCCAATCGCCGCGATGTCATGAAAGCCAGCGCGCTGGCTGCAACCATGGCGGCCGCCGGTTTGCCGGTCGACGCCGAGCAAGCTGCAGCGGCAACAGTTGACGGCATCCGTTGGGACAAGGGCGTGTGCCGGTTCTGCGGCACGGGTTGCGGTGTCATCGTTGGAACCAAAAATGGCCGCGTCGTCGCCACCCAGGGTGACCCGGACGCACCGGTCAACCGTGGCCTCAACTGCATCAAGGGCTACTTCCTCTCCAAGATCATGTACGGCAAGGACCGCCTGACGCAGCCACTGCTCCGAAAAAAGAATGGCAAGTTTGACAAGAACGGTGATTTCGAGCCGGTGAGTTGGGAGGAAGCCTTCCAGACCATGGCCGACAAGTGGAAGTCGACGCTCAAGGAGATGGGCCCAACCGGGGTTGGCATGTTCGGCTCCGGCCAGTGGACGGTGTGGGAAGGTTATGCGGCGGCGAAGCTGCACAAGGCTGGCTTCCGTACCAATAACATCGATCCCAACGCGCGCCACTGCATGGCATCGGCGGTTGCCGGCTTCATCCGCACCTTTGGCATCGACGAGCCGATGGGCTGCTACGACGACCTGGAGCACGCAGACGCCTTCGTACTGTGGGGCGCCAACATGGCCGAGATGCACCCTATTTTGTGGTCACGCCTCACTGACCGTCGTCTGACCCACGACGGTTGTGAAGTTCATGTTTTGTCGACATTCGAGCACCGTAGCTTTGAACTCGCAGACAACGGCATGATTTTTACGCCGCAAACCGATCTTGCGATCCTCAACTACATCGCCAACCACATCATAAAATCTGGGCGCGTGAATCGGGACTTCGTTGACAAGCACGTTTCCTTTCATACGACCAACCTGGACATTGGTTACGGCTTGCGTCCAACCCATCCGTTGGAAAAAGACGCAACCAACGCCAAGAAGGCCGGCGGCAAGACGAAGATCACATTTGAGGAATACGCTGCCGCGGTTGAACCCTACACACTCGAATATACCGCCAAGTTGTCCGGCGTCCCCGCCGATAGGCTTGAGCGCATGGCGGAACTCTATGCCGATCCTAATAAGAAGGTCGTGTCCTATTGGACGATGGGCTTCAATCAGCACACGCGTGGCACCTGGGTGAACAACCTCATGTACAACGTGCATTTGTTGGTAGGGAAGATTTCCGAGCCGGGTAACGGACCGTTTTCACTGACCGGACAGCCATCCGCCTGCGGTACCGCACGCGAAGTTGGTACATTTGCCCACCGTCTCCCCGCCGACATGGTCGTCAAAAAGCCCGAGCACAGAGCCAAGGCCGAAAGCATTTGGAAACTTCCAGAGGGAACGATTCCCGGCCAGGTCGGCTACCATGCCGTGCTGCAAAACCGGATGTTGAAGGACGGCAAGCTTCGTGCGTACTGGGTGCAATGCACCAACAACATGCAAACAGCCCCCAACATGAATGAGGAGGGCTATCCAGGATATCGCAATCCCGAAACATTCATTGTGGTCTCCGATCCTTATCCGACGGTCACCGCACTTGCCGCCGACCTCATCCTTCCCACATCGATGTGGATGGAGAAGGAAGGCGCCTATGGCAATGCCGAACGGCGAACCCAGTTCTGGCGCCAGCAGGTGAAACCACCAGGCGAATCCCGTTCGGATCTTTGGCAGACCGTGGAGTTTTCCAAGTATTTCAAAGTCGAGGATGTCTGGCCTGAGGATCTCATTGCCAAGAAGCCCGAGTATCGCGGAAAGACACTCTACGATGTGCTTTTCGCCAACGGTCAGGTCGATCAGTTCCCACTCTCGGAAACTCAAGAGGGTTTCGACAACGACGAGGCCAAGGCATTTGGCTTCTATATTCAAAAGGGGCTGTTTGAGGAGTATGCCGCGTTCGGTCGTGGCAAGGCACACGACCTTGCGCCATTCGATCTCTACCACAAGGCCCGCGGCCTGCGTTGGCCAGTTGTCGGTAACAAGGAGACGCTGTGGCGCTTCCGTGAAGGCTATGACCCTTACGTCAAAGCCGGTGAGGATGTGAAGTTCTACGGCAAGCCGGATGGACGAGCAGCTATCATCTTCTGCCCCTTTGAACCCGCTGCCGAGAGCCCCGATTCAGAATATGATCTCTGGTTAAGCACGGGCCGCGTTCTTGAACACTGGCACTCGGGTTCAATGACCCGGCGGGTGCCCGAGCTGCATCGCTCGGTAACGCACGCCGTCGTCTTTATTCACCCCGAGGATGCCAGAGTCCGCAAGCTGCATCGCGGGCAAGTCGTCAAGTTGATGACCCGGCGCGGCGAGATCCTCACGCGGGTTGAAACACGCGGGCGCAACAAAATGCCCAGGGGCCTCGTGTTCATTCCGTTCTTCGACGAGAGCCAACTCGTCAACAAACTAACACTAGACGCCACCTGTCCGATCTCCAAGGAGACCGACTTCAAGAAGTGCGCCTGCAAGATCGAGTTGGCCTGAAGCTGCGAGGGGCGGTAGCGGGCATCCATTGCTTGCCCATGACCCCTCGCCGCAGCGTGGAGCAAACGGATGGCTTTGACCAAGAAGAAGGGCTATGGCCCAGCCGATCCGAAGAGGCGTCGGGCGCTCAAGGAGATGGCTATGTACGCGGCGGGAACGGCTGGCATCGCTGCGGCCGTCACCGGTTTCGCTGGTCAATCCCGCTCGTTGCCGGCTGAAACACTGCGTCCTCCTGGGGCCCTGCCCGAACACGACTTCCAGTCGGCCTGCGTCCGCTGCGGTCTATGTGTCAGAGCATGCCCCTACAACACTTTGAAGCTCGCCGAATTTGGCGACGGCCCTGCAATCGGAACGCCCTACTTTGTCGCCCGCCAGGTTCCATGCGAAATGTGCGACGACATCCCATGCGTTGTCGCCTGTCCCACCGGAGCACTCGACCATGCTTTGACCGACATCGATAACGCACGCATGGGTGAAGCCTCTCTTGTCGGGCGTACTGCGTGCCTCAACATGCTGGGGCTGAGGTGCGATGTTTGCTATCGGGTGTGCCCGGTCATCGACAAGGCGATCACCCTTCAGCTCACACACAACGCTCGTACAAAGAAACACACTATCTTCGAACCGGTGGTCCATCCCGATGCCTGCACAGGCTGCGGAAAGTGCGAGAAATCATGTGTTCTTGAGGTAGCCGCCATTCGTGTCCTGCCTAAAAAGCTCGCGCATGGACAAATTGGCGAGCATTACCGGCTTGGCTGGGAAGAGAAGGACAAAAAAGGAAAAGAACTCGTCCCCGGCGTCATCGACCTCCCTGACCGGTTACCTGGCGGCCCCTCCGATATAGAGCCGCCGTCACTTTCAAAAATCCCCGGTCTTGGCAAAACGGGAGTCGGGCAATGAGCGTGAGACGCGAACCCGGCGTTGAGGCTAGACAGCAACTTGGTTGGTTCAAGGCCAATCAGTGGCTGTTGGCGCGCCGCGCAACCCAACTCGGCTTCTTCATGCTTTTCGCGAGCGGCCCCCTGTTTGGCATCTGGATCGCCAAGGGAACACTCGCTTCATCGATGACCCTTGATGTGTTGCCGCTCACCGATCCACTTGTCCTGTTGCAGGGTTTAGTCGCCGGCCATCGCCCAGAATCCTTGGCGTTGATTGGGGCTGGAATTGTCCTCGGCGCATATCTTCTTATTGGCGGCCGCGTTTACTGCTCGTGGGTATGCCCGATCAATCCTGTTACCGATCTCGCCGCCTGGGTCCGGCGTAAACTGGATATCAAGAAGGGCTGGAACCTGAAGCCGAAGACCCGTTTGTGGATGCTCGGCGCGATTCTCGTAGCCGCATTCATTACCGGCACGATTGCGTTCGAACTGATCAATCCAATTACCACCCTCTATCGTGGGCTCTTGTTCGGCCTCTCATGGGGAATGGCGACGTTGCTCTTGATCTTTCTGTTCGACGTCTTCGTCACTCGTAATGGCTGGTGCGGACATGTGTGCCCTGTCGGTGCCTTTTATGGCCTAGTAAACACAACGGGGCTTCTGCGCGTGTCAGCCCGCGGCCGGCAGCGTTGTGATGATTGCATGGACTGCTATGCGATCTGCCCCGAGATGCACGTTATTGCGCCAGCCCTCAACACAGCCGACGCCGGGGACAGCCCAATCATAACCGACATCGATTGCACCGCCTGCGGACGATGCATCGACGTCTGCCCGGAACGTGTTTTCAACTTCACCCACCGCTTCGATCAACGGGTGGATCAACCACCCGCGCCCAACACGATGACCGCCAGGAGTCGCCTGGTCACTGCAGCGTGAGATGCGCGCTTCTAAAATCCGAGAGGATGCAATGATGAAGATCTCAAATAGAAGACGGCTACTCAGCTGCGGACTCGCATTAACCGCTGGATTAGCGGTGGTTGGAACTGGAATTGCTCAGGACGCCCGCCTCCAAGTTAAGTCCCTTGGTGGTGGCCAGGTGCTGGACCAGCTCAATAAACCACCGGAGGTGAACCGCCAGTCCACTCCGGACGGTGGATTCGGGCGTGCCTATCGGCAGCAACCGCCGCTCATCCCGCACAAGGTCGACCGCTACCAGATCACTACGACGAACAATGCCTGCATGACCTGCCACGACTGGCCTGGCAACATCGAGGCCAAGGCCCCGAAGGTCTCCGAGACTCACTATGTCGACCGGCAAGGCGCGCGTCTCGATAAGATCGCAGGTACACGTTATTTTTGCCAGCAGTGCCACGTTCCCCAGGCCGACGCACGCCCGTTGGTCGAGAACAATTTCCAAAACTCCACCCAGGCGAAATAGGACGCGTCAGTCATGCCAACAGCGATCCGATTGGCCTGAGCCGACCCGCGATATGAGGAGAAAAGAGCGTGGCAAACACGGAAAACAAGGACGGACCGGAACCATCACGTGGCGGTATGATAAGCCGTCTATGGCATCGGTTGTCGACACCTGCGCGGAGCATTGCGTTGGGAACTCTGCTCGTCGGAGGGTTCGTTTTGGGCGTCCTCTTTTGGGGTGGTTTTAACTGGTCCATGGAGCTGACCAATACAGAGCAATTCTGCATCTCGTGCCACGAGATGAAGGAAAATGTGTTCGCCGAGTATCAAGGTACGGTGCACTACGCGAATAGTTCCGGTGTCAGGGCGTCGTGCCCAGATTGCCACGTCCCCAAGGAGTGGATCCACAAAGTTATCCGCAAGATCTACGCGAGCAACGAGCTCTATCACCACTTGCTGGGGAGCGTCTCAACGAAAGATAAATTCAACGCCAAACGACTAAAGCTCGCATCGAACGAATGGCGCCGCATGAAGGGTACCGATAGTCGGGAGTGCCGCAACTGTCACAAATTCGACTATATGGACTACGCTTCGCAGGAGCCACGCGCCTCCAAAACCCACCAGGACGCGCTAACGAGCGGCAAAACCTGCATCGATTGTCACCGTGGCATCGCCCATACTTTGCCTCCGAAAGCCACCGAAACCTACGAGAAGCTAGTCGAGAGCATCGACAAGAACAACACCAGGGTTCTATCGGATTATCTTGATAAGATCAGGAAACCCGACTCTCAGCCGCAAACGGCGAAGGCCAATCCGAACTGACTAAAACGGAGCACGGGCATGCCAGCCGATAAGATGAGGATTGCCGCCGTCGTTTTTCTCGCCAGCGAAGGGGCGCACGCCGACACTCTCCTAAAGGATGTTGCCGACGGCTTGAAGTCTGGCGGAGCCCGGCTGGCTGGGGCTGTCCAACACAATACGCATAACGGCGACAGGTGCCGCTGCGATATGACATTGGAAGACCTGACAAGTGGTCGGTTAGTCAAAATCTCGGAAGACCGTGGGCCGGAAGCCCGCGGCTGCCGTCTTGATTCATCTGCGCTTGAGGAAATCGTCGGCCTCGTCTCAGCTTCCCTTGAAGCCAGCCCCGATATCGTAATCATCAACAAATTCGGAAAGCGGGAAGCGGAGGGTAGCGGCTTCCGTTCGGCAATCGAACAAGCTCTGGAGGCCGGCATACCTGTCGTGGTTGCCGTCAACGCGGCCAACATTGACGCGTGGAACTCCTTCACAGGGGGACTCGACGTCCGCTTGCCACCGGACCGTAAAACTATCAGTGCCTGGTGCGTCGAGCCCGATCAACACCAAGACATCCATGCTGCGTCTATCGTTTGAGCGCGGACCCTATGTCTGCTCCTTGGTTGCAGGTATCCGGCCGACTGTAAGCCCAAGTGACGGAGTCCAGCCGCTAACATTATCGAGGAGTTCCCGCAATTACGGCCTCGATCAAAAACGGCCCCTGTTTATCAAGCGAGGCGCGAAACACGTCGTTGAAGCGTTCAGCCGTTGTCACGCGCTCAGCCTCCACACCCATGCCGCGTGCCAACTGGACCCAATCGAGGGCTGGCCGGCCTAAATCCATCATGTCGGAAGCATTTCGCCCCGGTTCAGCGACGCCAAGATTTGCAAGTTCCTGCTTGAGGATTGCATACGCCGCATTGGCATAGATCACTGTTGTCACATTCAGACGTTCTCTCGCCTGGGTCCATAGCCCCTGCACGGTATACATTCCGCTGCCGTCGGCTTGCAGGCAAATGACGCGCCGGTCTGGACAGGCAACAGAAGCCCCCGTTGCCAACGGTATCCCAATACCGATCGCTCCGCCAGTCAGCTGCAGCCAGTCGTGGGGGGCGGCATGACGGGTTAGTGGGAAGAGATTGATACCTGAAGTGAGACTTTCATCGGCAACGACAGCGCCCTCGGGAATCAGCACACCTAACGACTGAGCAATTCGATCGGGAGTGATTGCACCTGTTGCAAGAGCCAAGTCCGGGGATGGTTCTTCGACCGTCGGTGTGTTTTGGCGGAATTCGTTTGATACCGCCTCAAGCGCCTCGACGACATTCTCGTTCTCGCCAGCCAGAACCGTGATTTCGCATCCTTCCGGAACTAGAGAACTAGGTTTGCCTGGATAGGCGAAGAACGCTACAGGAGCAGGCCCGCCGGCCAATATGAGATGTTTCAATCCACCTAATTCCGTGAGTGCCTGATCAACCGAATAGGGGACCGGCACGATAGCCGGCATGTTTCTTCCGCGTGCGATCCGCGCGTTGAACATCTGACCAAGCAAACGCGCACCGCTGGCACGCGCGATCCTATCAGCGTGTTTAAGCCCACCCTCAAGCGCGCCATCGCCGGCCAGCAACACAGCTGCTGGCTCACCCGATCTAAGGATTTTAACCACTTGTTCAATGGAGTGTTCTGGTGCGGAAGATGGAGCAGAGCCATGTCTGATGGTCCTGACGCTGGCCCCTTCAGTCCAGGCCACATCGGCTGGAACGATCAGCGTCGCTGCCTGGCCCGGCCAGGCATTGGCCGCTTCAATGGCCAGGGCCGTATCGTGCCCGATGGTTTGCGCCGACTGAGCTGTCCTCACCCAATGAGAATAGGGGCGTGCCGTTGCTTCGACGTCGGCGGCAAGTGGTGGATTGAACGACCTGTGGTACGTGGCGTGATCGCCGACAATGTTGACGATCGGAGATCTGGCGCACTTGGCATTGTGGAGGTTGGCCAGACCATTCGCCAGACCCGGTCCGCAATGCAGCAACGTCGCAACCGGCTTCCGTGCCATGCGTGCATATCCGTCGGCGGAACCCGTGACAACGCCTTCAAACAGACCCAGGATGCACCTCATTCCCGGGTTGCGGTCCAATGCTGCCACCAACGCCATCTCGGAAGTACCGGGATTTGCGAAACAAACATCGATCCCTCCGGCCATCAGAGTTCTAACGACGCTCTCCGCACCATTCATTCTCTCAATCTCCATTCTGCCCGGTGGTCCCCGCTGTGCGGGACATGCAATCCAGGGTACTCGTTCCCGATCGTCTATGATTGTAAGTTCCTGCAGATAATAGAAGCCAACGGTGATGTAATAAGGCCATAGAGCTCGCCACCGGCAAACCGATGTTTCTGCAGCATGCCGGCTGTTGCCGGCCACCCAAACACTATCGACAGGAATTATAGGCTCCGACACTCCCGTTAGGAGGCAATAGCACCGACGCGGAGGATTATTCCTTGTTGAATGAATTTGATTGCAAGCCGCATTCCAAGATTGTTTTTGATAGAGCTCACATCGACAACCGGCATGCACAATTGTGACGTTACCCACCCAATCCAACGCGCACCGGTCTTCTGAATTTACCGTTGCCCGCCGAGTTACTCGCCAGTCGGCATCATCGACGACCAGGACCAATCGTTTCGCTTAGCGCAGCCGAAAGCGGTGTCGGTTCGACCCTCTCCATTAGCTGAGACCACAATTTTCAACTTTTCCCGAAACCGCTGCAGTAAGCGGCGGTGCATCGCTAGCGCACGCGCGGTCAGTGAAACATTCCATTCGTTCTTCTCGAAGATCTCGACCGGTATGCGTGTCTCCTGCTTTATCCGGCGGCGTAATGTCCTCGGGAACCGGCATTGCCGGGCTGCCTGGACGGTTGAGCGCGTAGTCGATCTCTTCAATGGTCAATGGCACTGCAATAACGTCAGTGGCACCGTGCCTCATGGGTTGGGACGCGGTCCGGAGGTTGCCGTATGAGGCGACTACTACGACCTTCGCATCGTGGTTGATAATTAGAACGCCAGGGCTCAGCTCGGCCCTGTTCTCGTCGTTGAGATTGAGGTCGAGGATAGAGAATTCCGAAACCAGTCCGGTCATTTTGCTTTGTGTAACGGCAATATCGTCCTCCACGAAAAGCAGCCGGAGCATCTTCAATCCTCCCTTCAGGGCACACGCGCCTGAGCGCAAGGCGGTTTTGCAATAAGCCGTCGCCGAGCATGCAACACAGTGCCGAAAGCCGGCACAGAGCTCAGACCCCCTACGCTAGCCCACCGCGTTGTCGATGGACTGAGGCAACTCATGCCCATTAATGTCTCAAGCGCATTGAAGCCCTGTCACGATCATTGGAGCGAGCAGCTCGTAGCAAACAACCCAAGAAGTGAGGGAACGTCGTGTCGCACTGCTATTAAATTCGAAGTTTCTTGCCCCTGGCTTAGGCTTCCGTCAGGTGCGCTAAGCAGCTCCTAACTCGTCAAAAGCAGCTTAAATACCTGCCCGACGTTAAAGAACATCGGCTCACAGTGTTCCAGCGCGACGCGGCCTCCAGCTACGGCTTACCCCCAGGCATGGTATCGCGTGCATCATTGATAACTGGAATGGCGAAGTATTGAACCGTAGCTATTGGGACCTCAGTTCACCCAAATACAGCCCACTTTGATGCGGGAGGCTATCAGAGCTGCCAACACCGCAATCGATCCATTGATCAGAAAATAATTGGGGAAAACGGTGCGTACAAGGGCCCTCACGTGGTGTTCTTGCACAGCATGCAAAAGTCGTCGGCTGCTTTAACGAGCCACCGGTCACTCTTAACAACGCACTACAGGCCCGCTTGCTTCGCGCCGAAACGCTGAACACATGGAGTTAGTTTTCGACCAAGTTCACATGAACAAAAGGCGAAACAACCGCTTGAGGGGACCATCTTCAGTCACGAGTTCGAGGCCATCTCGGATCTTGACGGGATTGTTTGGCGGCGCCATACGGCGTGGGCTCTAGCGCCCGCGCTCATTCTTCTGTTCTTTGTCCGATTTAGCTGCGATGGCACCGTCGTAGAACAATGCACCTTGTTCAATCGTGACGATCTCATTGCCCTCCGGCAGCCGGTATGCGCCATCTTTGACCTCGCCCAGCGTGAGCAGACAGCCTCGTAGGCAAACGCCTTCGAGACTGCCGCCCGGAGCAATATCTACAGTACTTTTGGCTCCTCGTTCTTCAACGGTGAGCGTGTAAGTGCAGCTGTCGTTGTTCGTGATCATCGCGCTGCGCGCTGGGCTGGCCGTTAAAGCCAAACCCGCAACACCAATGGCCGCCGTGACGGTTAGCCCAGCGGCGACGCAGCTTAGCCGCCTTCGGAATGCCACCGGCATATTACTTCTTCTTTGCCGATGACTTGCGGGCTGGCTTCTTCTTTGCAGACGCGCGAGTTGAGACCTTCCGCGAGGCGGACGCCTTTGCGGCGACAGCAGTCTTTGCTGGTTTCCGCGCGGCGGGCTTCTTGGCTGCCGGTTTGCGAGCAGCTGTTTTCTTTGGAGCTGCCTTACGTGCAGCTGGCTTCTTTGCAGCTTGCTTCTTGGCTGCGGGCTTCTTCGCGGCAACCTTCTTCGTGGGAGGCTTCTTAACGGCCGTCTTCTTCGCGGTGACTTTACGGACTGCCGTCTTCTTGGCTGCGGGCTTCTTCGCAGCGACTGTTTTCTTCGCCGCTGGTTTGGCCACCGCCTTCTTCTTAGCCGGCTTCTTCGCCGCTGACTTCGTACTCTTAGATTTCATTGCGCTCGTTCCTTTACCAGAACACTCACCACCCGAGACTTTCGGTTCTACACTCATAGTACATACCGAACGTGAGCCGAATTCGAAAGACCTTTACTATAACGACACCAAAAACCGCGCGTGGGCCTTCACTCTGCTGTCAAAACCACCGTTGCTCAAACGGAATTTTCCGGTTGAGGGTATCGAGGAATTCGATAGATATCGCGAAGGCGCTTTTTGAGTAGGGAGTCGTGCTGTGGATATCACCCTCGCACGTACATTCTTGACCGTCTCTGAGACGGGTAGTTTCATCGATGCCGCACGGCGCATGAACGTCACTCAGTCAACAATATCCGCTAGGATTCGCGGACTTGAAGAACAGCTCGGCCGCCCTTTGTTCGAGCGATCCCACACCGGTGCGGAACTGACCGCAGCGGGTGAACAGTTCCGCAAACACGCCCTCGCGTTGGTTCGTGTTTGGCAGCATGCTCAGCTCGAAGTAAAACTGTCGGGAGAGCATCGAGACCACCTTGCCGTTGGCGCGCAGATGAGCTTTTGGCAGGGGTTCTTGCTCGATTGGATAGGCTGGCTGCGCAATGAGGTGCCAGATATAGCCGTCTCGGCAACCGCAAGCAGTGCCAATGATCTGATCCAGCGATTGACCGAAGGAACCCTTGATCTGGCGGTACTCTACCAGCCGACACAACCCCCGGGACTGACTATCGAGCACCTCTTCGACGAGACCTTCATTCTGGTCACGTCAACTCCAGTCTCACGTCGCCGGCGCAACGAAGAGTTCGTGTCGACAGATTGGGGTGGGGACTTTCTGCGCGATCACGCCTCAGCCTTCCCTCAACTGGAAACGAGCGCCCTGCATCTGGACATCGGCGCAGGTGGGGTTGAGTACGTATTGAATAACGAAGCGTCCTGCTATTGCCCGAAACGCCACGTCAAGGAGCACATCTCCAAGGGACGCTTGCGTCAGCCTCCACGGGCCCGCAAGTTCGTCTATCCGGTGTTCCTGGTGTACCCGGAGGCACGCGATGAGGAAGCCTACGAGCCAATCCTAGC
>DAOUZE010000024.1 GCA_030665765.1 Filomicrobium sp. | reverse complement strand
AAGCGCGCGAAGGCGGCCATGGGAAACCCAAGCATCTCCTGCGCAGGCGTCGACCAAATGCTGGCTCCCATCGGCAATATGTGCCGACAAACAAATGCATCCCCGTATCCGCTGGCTACGAGCCACTCACCGACACTCAAGGTCGGATCAATGTTGTTGGCGTCGAGTTCCGAGACTTCACCGAAAAACCGCACGATATCCCGCACCATGAACCAGTGTGTCGGGCTGAGAAGGTTGCGCCTCTGCGCGAATAGGCCAGCCGCCCCATTGCCTGAGTATTCGTAGGCGCCATCCCGAAGAGAAACAGAAAAGCTCATCTCGGTCGGCGCCGTTTCAACGTCAAGATGATCGAAGAGCGCAACGAGATTGGGATAGCAACGCTCATTATAGACAATGAAGCCAGTGTCGACGGGAACCGTACGCAAGTCTGCTTCAAAGATCTCTTCGGTATCGCTGTGCCCGCCGAAGTATGCGTTTCGCTCGAACAATACGACATCATGGCGCTTCGACAACAACCAAGCCGCGCTGAGGCCTGAAATCCCAGCACCGACAACAGCGATTTTCACTCTGTTCCCTCCACAACAACGGACACGCAGGCTTTAACGGCCGCCCGACCCTGATGGTTCAGCCGATGCAAACACGCATCGCCGATACTTCAATTCTGCATGGTCCATCAATTTTGCGCGACGAAGAGTCGCAGAATCGCGAGAATTCAATTACCCTCAAACTCGACGTGTTGATCTACCGGCCGGCGGCAACTGGTTGGAAAACAATCTATTACGCACTGGGGTCTCAAATGACGGGCAATTCTTTTTGGAGAACTTTTGCACCCGTGACTATTTTGTTAGCAGCGGGGCTGTTCGTCACCGTGACAAGCCTTGTCACGCTTAACGCGGCAAGCCTAGTCGCCGGCAACGACACGTGCACGTATCATGCTTGCATCTCGTTGGCTGCCAACAATTAATCAGCTACCTGATCCAAAAACTCGTTCAGCCCCACCTTTCACGATGAGACAGCGCCGGCTTGTCGTTTAACAAGCCCATCGATTTGCATCAGATCGCGAAGCAAACCCTCGAAATCCTTTAACGGAACCATGTTCGGACCATCCGACGGTGCGTTGTCAGGATCTTCATGGGTTTCAATAAACAGCCCAGCAACGCCAACAGCCACCGCTGCCCGGGCCAACACCGGAACAAACTTCCGGTCGCCCCCAGACGAGGTGCCGTGCCCACCGGGCTGTTGTACCGAATGCGTGGCATCGAAAATCACAGGACAGCCGGTTTCAGCCATGATCGCAAGGCCACGCATATCAGTGACCAGCGTGTTGTAACCAAACGAGGCCCCGCGTTCTGTGACCAACACATTCTCATTTCCGCTGTCGATCGCCTTGGCGACGACGTTCTTCATGTCCCACGGGGCAAGAAACTGGCCCTTCTTAATTTTCACCACCCGACCGGTCTTTGCCGCCGCCACTATAAGATCCGTCTGACGGCATAAGAAGGCGGGTATTTGCAGTACGTCGACTGTCTCCGCCACGACCGCGCACTGCGCTGGCTCATGAACGTCCGTCACAACCGGCAGACCCAATTTCTCGCGAACCTCGGCAAAGACAGATAGAGCCGCATCAAGACCCAATCCACGTTTGCCCTGAAGCGATGTCCTATTGGCTTTGTCAAACGACGACTTGTAAACGAGCCCGATACCAAGCCTGCCGGCGATCTCCTTTAGCGCCGCCGCCATCTCAAGCGCGTGCGAACGCGACTCCATCTGACAAGGTCCGGCGAAGACGGCAATGGGTGCATCGTTGGCGAACGTTACATCGCCTACCCGGACAGAGCGTTGCGCGGTCATTGATTGTGAATCCCATGGTGATCTTGGATGAGCGTTTATAGCCCCCACCGAGACGCGTGGCGAGTAACCCATTCCACCCAACACTGATCCTCCCTTTACGGTCGTAAATAACAACAATCTCCACGAAAACCATCCGCAACTAGAGCTTAACGCACCGCAATCAAGAACTCTAACTAACTGATATATAGAAGCTAAATATCTATCTCCCACCGTATTTCAGCTCATGTCGGAGACCCATAGACGCACAACGTCAATTTGACGCGCCGACGGTCGCTTGCCGTTTGCCAGACATATTTTAGCCGAGATGCCGCGCCGCGGAGAATTCAAGCTCTCCTTACGGACGAAAAACAAGGAAATCGTTTATGAAAAATACTACAATGAACATCAATTGAGCAAAGCAGCTATCTCCCTATTTGTTGTAATACTGCTGGCCCTGGTGAGCCTTATGACGGTAAATTCGCCAACCCATGCGGGCCGCACGTCCTGCCTTCAAGCGCTGTAGTGTTGTAGCCTGGCTCAAGCTCAATCACTCTGGCGGCGTCGGGACCTACTCGTGCGGAATGCACCATATCCACATCGATAATGGCCCACGCGCGCGCTTCCACCAACGTGTGAACGCCCGTGTCCGCCCGGTCGAAAAAAACGCAGGTACGCTAAAAGACGCTCCCGCAAGACGTACTCAAAAGCGTCCTCAAGGCGCCTTTACACCCAGAAACGCTCCAACAGCCGGCCGCTATGCCTCAAAACGCTCGAAGGCGCGGTAAGCATCCAAACGGAGTCGTAAGCGCTGCACCAAACGTTCCGCCAAGAAGATCGCGGCACGTTCAAACTACGCCGAAAATGGTCGTAGAAAACTCAACAAATACAAGCGCTAGGAATATCTGTTCGAACCCGGACAGGGCGATGACCTCCGCCCATTCCCCATTAGATTGAAACCAAACATTTGAGGTTAAACCAGCCTGCTCTGGCGCACGGCAGCCGCGATAAAACTTTCAAACAGCGGGTGCGGATCGAACGGTCGTGACTTCAATTCCGGGTGGAATTGTACACCGATGAACCAGGGGTGCTCGGGAATTTCCACGATTTCCGGCAGCAATCCGTCAGGAGAGACCCCCGATACCGTCATCCCGGCCCCCTCAAGCGCTTCCCGGTAGCGCATATTCACTTCGTAGCGATGCCGATGCCGCTCCGAGATCTCCTCGCCACCATAGATCTCTGCAACCCGTGAACCGGCAGCAAGCCCAGCCGGATAGGCTCCAAGCCGCATGGTGCCGCCCAGATCCTGATTTCCCCTACGTTGCTCGAGCTCTTGACCACGCATCCATTCCGTCATCAGGCCTACGACGGGAGCTGAGGGCTCACCGAATTCCGTAGAACCCGCATCTTCAAGACCTGCCGATCGCGCAACCTCGATCGTGGCCATTTGCATTCCGAAACAGATGCCGAAATACGGCACGCTGCGGGTCCGAGCAAAGCGTGCAGCCAGAATCTTACCTTCCGCCCCACGCTCCCCGAAACCGCCCGGCACCAGAATGCCGTGAACGCCCTCCAGGTAAGGACCAGGGTCTTCTCTTTCAAAAACTTCTGACTCGATCCACTCCAGTTTGACCCGTACCCGATTAGCGATACCCCCGTGGACCAACGCCTCCATCAGCGATTTATAGGCATCCTTGAGACCGGTGTACTTACCGACGATCGCGATAGTCACTTCGCCTTCCGGCGTCGCAATCGAGTTGGAGATACCTTCCCAGCGCGTTAAATCCGGTGTTGGGACATTCTCCATCCCGAAAGCGGAAAGAACCTGCGTGTCGAGCCCCTCGCGATGATAGGCTAAAGGCACATCGTATATCGAACCCACGTCGAGCCCTTGGATGACCGCTTCCTCGCGTACATTGCAGAAAAGCGCGATCTTTCCGCGTTCCGAGGCCGGGATCTCACGGTCCGCGCGGCACAACAGGATATCCGGCTGAATACCGATTCCGCGTAATTCCTTTACGGAATGTTGCGTGGGCTTGGTCTTCAACTCACCTGCTGACGGAATGAACGGCACCAAGGTGAGATGCATGTAGACAGAAGCCCCGCGGGGCAGATCATTGCCCAGCTGCCGGATGGCTTCGAAAAAGGGCAACGCTTCGATGTCACCAACCGTGCCGCCAATCTCGACAAGCACGAAGTCGATCCCGTCGTTGTCCGAAACGACGAACTTCTTTATCGCGTCTGTCACATGCGGGATCACTTGAACCGTGCCACCGAGGTAATCCCCGCGCCGCTCCTTTGCCAGGATGTCCTGATATATCCGACCGGTTGTAACGTTGTCGGTCTTGCGCGCAGGAACGCCCGTAAAGCGTTCGTAATGCCCGAGATCGAGGTCGGTCTCCGCCCCGTCGTCGGTGACGAAAACCTCGCCGTGCTGATATGGGCTCATGGTCCCCGGATCGACATTCAGGTACGGATCGAGCTTTCTCAAACGGACTGTGTAGCCACGGGCTTGGAGAAGCGCGCCGAGCGCCGCTGAGGCGAGACCTTTGCCGAGGGAAGAGACCACGCCGCCGGTGATGTAGATATACCGCTGCATGGGCGCCTTTTCTGACATGGTTCCGATCTGAATCGAAGCGGTATTATCGCCACATCCACTGTTTGGCTCACAAAAAAGAGCCCTATATGGTTCTCTCAGCCCCCAGAATTACCCAGATTTCTGCCTGAAAAACGGGCTCAGCCGTTACGAAATGACGCTTTTTACCAGTCGATTCTGCTTGCACCATCCATCGACATCCGCGGTCCGACACCCACTCAAGCATTCCCGCCCAAGCGCTGCGTAACCACACGTAAAGCAACACCGCTGCAACCCGCCGAACGACGCCTCGGCGAAACAAAGTGCGCTGGGATTGGAAGTCAGACGCCCAATTACCTACCGCTGGGCACGCTCGGAAGTGAACGCCGGCCTTTTTGAAGGTCGTCGAGAATACCGCCGCCACCGCTTGCCGGGGTATCACCGCTACCACCAGCGGGGACGCCTTCCTCGATCTTCGGCTGCCCCACGGAATCGAAAACGGATCCGCCCGTGGACTGCCTATTGGCGAGAATCGTTGAAATAATACTGGTCACAAAAAAACAGACCGCCAGGATCGCCGTTGTCCGGGTAAGCAGGTTTGCCGTGCCGCGGCCCGTCAGAAAACCGCCACCGCCAGAACCGCCGCCGCCGCCCATACCCAGCGCGCCACCCTCCGAACGCTGCATCAACACCGAAACGATGAGTGCCAACACAATGAGAACATGAACAACAAGAAGGACGTTTTCCATCAGTTAGGGACCTGTGCCTGAGCATTCTGAATTTTGTTTGAGATCCGCGCTTCTACATCAGCTTGCGCCCCGACACCACCCCCGCCCTGCGTGGCAATCGGCTGCGTTTCCCAAAAAAAAAGCAGTCTATTCGGTCCGCAACCCAACGTCACTAAACCGATGTTCCGCTCACCTCCTATTGCGCTCTGGCAACGGCGGCACCCCGCCTTCAGCAATACTTACCACCCGAGCCACCCGTACTTGGGGATTCCGCTCCGGCGGAACAACCTTCACCATCCGCTCTTTCCAAAGACGTTCTCGCTCGACGGCGGCAAGGGCCTTCAATTTGGCCTGTTCCTCCATCTGCCGCACCGCGGCGGCGGCTAGAACCTCTGGGCACCGGAACGTGAGCTGCTCCTCCAGAAAGATAAACCGTTTGACCTGCCTAAGCCGTTCGGGCGCAAGGTTACCTTTGCCCCACTCAGCACCGCGAGCCAGATCCGCCGCAATACCGGCCTTATCCAGCGAAACTTTTTCCGTTTCAAAACCCTTGCAAGTATCGACATCCGTCTGTGCCGCCTGGGCCGAACCAAACGCACCGCTAATGAAAACCGCGACACCGGCCATAATTGCAGTCGTTTTCAGCATTCACGCGAGCCCCAATTGCCTGCGCTTAACGATCCTGCACATCGTGCAGGCCGCCAGAAAACCTGGTCGAAAAACCAAGCCTCATGATGTTCTGCGTCAATTGTGGCCATGTGTGCAACACTAGGCCGCAAGGTCGAGCACCTAGTGTGGTCAAACCTCCTGAACCTGGTCGGCACCCTTTGCCCCAGCCAAGCGCAAACCTACACGAATACGCTTAAGGCACGGTTTGTGTCCGATACACCTCGATAATTCCGAGAAAATCCGCAGCCTTTAGACTGGCGCCGCCCACCAACGCACCATCGACATTTTCAACGGCCATCAATTCCGCCGCATTTGCCGCCTTAACCGATCCACCGTAAAGCACACGCATCGCAATGCCGGCTTCACCGAACCTTTCACAAAGACGTTGTCGGATCATGGCATGCACATCGGCAACATCCGCCACCAGCGGCGTTAAACCGGTGCCTATCGCCCAAACAGGCTCGTAAGCAACAATCGTATTATCCGCCGTCGCGTCATCGGGCAGGGATCCGGCGATCTGCCGCGCCACAACCTCGAGCGTTAGATCCGCTTGCCGTTGACCGATGGTTTCACCAACACAAACAATCGCCTGCATACCGGCCCGATGCGCCGCCCTCGCCTTCTCTCGCACCAACCGATCTGTTTCTCTGTGATCCGCGCGCCTTTCCGAGTGTCCGACAATCACCGCCGAGGCTCCTGCATCAGCCAGCATCTCCGCGGAAATATCGCCGGTATTCGCGCCCGAAACGGCGCAGTGACAATCCTGCGCGCCGACCGTTACACTACCCTCTCCGACCAACTCCGCCATGACCATGATCAGTGTTGCCGGCGGGCAGATCATCACTTCGGCGCCTATCGGGCTCACTTCTGCCGCAAGCGCTTTGTCGACCGCCAGAGCTTCGCCCAGCGCACTTTTCAGCCCGTTCATCTTCCAATTGCCGGCAACCAACGGACGGGGCCGGCTTTCCACCTTTTCGGTTAAAGTCATATGGTCCTCTCTCCGGAGCGTACTTATCTAGGGTTCTGCCACGGGTATCTTTGCCCCTCACGGGTTGCATGAGCGTCCCGCTGTAGCCTTGCTTTCATCGTCGGCCTGCGCTTCATATCACGCGAAAAGTCGGCGCCAAGCGCGACATAGGACCAGATGTTGCGGCTTCTGCTGCCGCCCCGGAAGAATTTTTCGAGGAAATAAGGACAACAATGCTCGAATCTTTGAAAAAATGGGCCTCTGGATGGGTCGCATTCGTAATGATCGCACTGCTCATCCTAAGCTTCGCAGTCTGGGGCATCGCTGATTACATCACCGGCGGCGCTGGTGGTGGCGCATTGGCTACCGTTGGCACCAAGGAGATCACCGCCGATGAATTCCAGCGCGCCTTCGGCAATGAGCTCAATGCCCTCTCCCGCCAGGCCGGTCGTCGCATCACCTACGAACAAGCCCGCGCTGTTGGCCTCGACAGTCGGGTTCTGTCACAACTCATAGGTTCGAGCGCGGTTGAGGCCCATGCCCAAGAACTCGGTCTCGCCTTATCCGATGAAACCGTTGCAGATGGCCTCAAGAGCGACCCCAACTTCCAAAACGCCGGCAGTTTTGACCGCAGCATGGTCGAAAGGCTACGCCGCGAATTGAACGTCACAGAACGCGGTCTCATTGAACTTCGCCGCCAGGACGAACTGCGCAATCAGATTACAAGCGCCCTGCTGCGCGCCACCGTCGTGCCCGATGACATGGTCGACGGACTCGCCAAATGGCGCGGCGAAACCCGTGTCGTGTCATATTTCAGAATCGATGCTGATAAGCTCGTCAAGTTAGAGGAACCAACCGACGAGGACCTAAAGAAAACCTATGAAGTCAACAAACGCCGGTACATCACAGAGCCACGCAGGGATCTCGCGGTGCTCCAATTATCGGTTGCGGACTTGAAGAAGAAAGCAACGTTCACAGACGAGGAACTGCGCAAAGCCTATGAGCAGACCAAGCACACCTATTCGGTTCCCGAAAAGCGGCGCATTGAACAAATCTCCTTCAAGGACAAGGTGGCAGCAGATAAAGCCCTCGCCGAGATCCAAAGTGGCAAGGATTTCCTAGAAGTCGCCAAGGCCACCGGCGCCGCCGACAGCGACGTGAAGCTCGGACTCAAGTCAAAATCCGACCTCATCGACAGCAAGATCGCCGGTGCCGCTTTTGCCCTGGCGAAAGACGCTGTCTCGGAAGTCATCGAAGGCGGTTTCACAACGGCCGTAGTCCGCATCACCGAAATCGTTCCGGGCAAGGAACCAAGCTTCGAGGACGTCAAAGACAAGGTCACCGACCAGATCGCAAGCGAATGGGCGCAGTCACAGATACGCGACTACTACCGTCGCGTTGATGATGGCCGAGGCGAAGGCAAGCCCTTGAAGGAAATCGCGGAAGACCTAGACCTGCCATTCTTGGATTTGAAATCCATCACCAGAGGCAACGTTGGCGCCGATAACAAACCCGCACTCACGGTTCCGGATGCAAACCGCGTAATCGGCGCCGGTTTCCGAGGTGAAATCGGCCTTGAATCCGAACCGATCCAACTCGACGATGGCGGCTATACTTGGGTCGACGTCATGCAGGTGACGGATTCAAAGCAGCGGCCGTTTGAAGAAGTCAAGGACGAGGTCAAAACACTCTGGACCGACAGTAAAAAACGCGAGCTTATTACCGAGCTGGCCCGCAAGTTTACCGACCGCATCAAGGCCGGAGAAGATTTCGCCAAGGTAGCCAAAGAAGCCGGTGCCAACGTCGAAAAGACCTCGGCAATCGGACGCTCAACGATCCCCGATGGCCTTACGCAGAATGCCATCACCCAGTCCTTCACATTGCGCAAAGACGAGGTTGGCCATGCTGAAACAGCTGACGGAACAACGCGCACGGTGTTCAAACTCGACGAAATCAACGACGCCCCGGAAACTGGCGAAGATCTTAAGAAGCGATTACGCGAAGAAATCCTTCAGGCACTTCGCACCGACAGTCTCGCATCTTACGTCGCCGCCTTGCAGGCGCGTTTCGGCGTCGAAATCAACCAATATCAGTTGCGCCGGGCAACAGGAGCCGACCAACAGCAATAGGCTCGATCAGCACTAGGCAAGGGAAGGACCCACTTGAGTACCCACGACCGCCGCCGCGAGCAGATCGAAGCCTCACCATCCTTTAAGAGCTTCAAAAAGGATTTTGCGGAGGGTAAGCCGCAACTCATATTTACGCGTCTTGTCGCCGACCTCGAAACACCGGTGTCCGCCTACCTCAAGCTGTCCGCGAAGGGCCAAATGGGCCTACTCCTGGAATCCGTGGAAGGCGGCGCCCAACGCGGCCGTTATTCGATTATCGGGATCCAGCCGGATATCGTCTGGCGGGCATTCGGCACCCGCGCCGAAATAAACCACAATCCAAAGCGCGGCGAGCAGGGATTTAAACCCCAAAAAGCCGAAACACTCGACGCTCTGCGTGCCCTTCTCGCCGAAAGCACAATCGATGTACCGCAGGGCCTCCCGCCGATGGCCGCTGGTGTATTCGGCTATATGGGCTACGACACCGTTCGGTTAATCGAACACCTGCCGGACGTACCGCCCGACGATCTCGACGTCCCTGATGCTGTGCTTATTCGACCTACGGTGATGGTCATTTTCGACGACATCAAGGACGAGATGACCATCGTCACTCCGGTACGCCCCAAACCGAGCAAACGCGAGAATCCCGACACCGCCTACAACGCAGCCCTCAAGCGATTGCGTTCCATCGTCAAAGCGCTCGAAGGTCCGCTATCGCACCGTGGCACCAACACCCGCCGCGCCCTACCCGCCCCCGAACCAGTTTCCAATACCAGCGCCGCCGAATATCTGAAGATGGTCGAGACGGCCAAGGACTACATCGTCGCCGGCGACATCTTCCAGGTGGTTCTCTCTCAGCGCTTTTCGGCGCCCTTCGAACTGCCCGCCTTTTCCCTCTACCGGGCGCTGCGACGCGTTAACCCAGCGCCGTTTCTATTCCATCTCGACTTTGGCGACTTTGCACTTGTCGGATCATCACCCGAAATCCTAGTCCGCGTCCGCAATGGTGAAGTCACCATTCGGCCCATCGCCGGCACCCGCCCCCGCGACGAAGACGAGGCCATCGACCGTGCCCTCGAAGAGGACCTGCTGGCCGATCCCAAGGAGCGCGCAGAGCACCTCATGCTTCTTGACCTAGGCCGCAACGATGTTGGCCGCGTTGCTGAAATCGGCACCGTTTCGGTCAGCTCGCAGTTTATCATCGAGCGTTACAGTCACGTCATGCACATCGTCTCCAACGTCTTCGGCCGACTCGATGAAACTCGCCACGATGCCGTAGGCGCACTGATGGCCGGCTTTCCAGCAGGCACCGTTTCAGGAGCTCCGAAAGTTCGCGCCATGCAAATCATCGACGAACTGGAAAAGGCAAAACGCGGTCCCTACGCCGGCTGCGTTGGCTACTTTTCCGCCGACGGCAACATGGACACCTGCATCGTCCTACGGACCGCCCTCGTCAAAGATGGCCAAGTGCACGTGCAGGCCGGCGCCGGCAGCGTTCACGACTCGGTCCCCGAAAGCGAACAACAGGAATGCATCAATAAAGCAAAAGCCGTCGTCCGCGCCGCCGAGGCCGCAGTGCGCTTTGCCGGCGGCGGCCGGGAGACGAAGAATAAGGGAAACGGTGGTATCTTTAACTGAGCCCAACGCCCGCACGCTTGAGCCATCGGAAGGCTGCTGTTCTTTGCCTTGTCCCGCGCAGGCTTACTCAAGATTAAGAAGACCATCATGCTGACCCTCCTCCTCCTACGTCATGCCAAGTCCGACTGGAACAGTACCGCTCTCGACGATCACGATCGCCCCCTAAATCCGCGTGGAACCAAAGCCGCGCCCATCATGGGCCGGTATCTTGCCCGGGAAGGCCTCAAACCGGACTTGATACTTTGCTCCGAAGCTGTCCGCACGCAGGCCACTCTGGCGCTCGTTCTGCCCGAACTGGGCCCGCCGCCGCCGCATGTCGTTTTTGAAGAAGAGCTCTATCTCGCCAGACCCGAAACCATTCTCGACGTCATCAAAAACAATGTCGAAGAAGCCACCAAAAGCGTCATGGTGATCGGCCACAATCCAGGCCTGCATGCGCTCGCATTAACGCTGATCCGAGATGGCAACAAGAAGGGACTTCAGCAACTGGCAATGAAATTCCCAACCGCCGCCCTGGCGGTTATCACCTTCGACACCGCTCATTGGCCTGAAATTGGCCTGACGATCGGCAACCTCGCTTCTTTCGTCACACCTAGGGAGGTCAACTGACGCTGGCCCCCCAACCGGCTCAAGGCTATGCTATTAAACAGAAACCCGGCATTCGCGATGCCGCATCAAATCCCTAGAAGGAACAACCAGCCTCGATGCTGCTCCTGATCGATAACTACGACAGCTTCACCTACAATCTCGTCCACTACATCGGCGAGTTGGGGCCTCTGTGCGACGTCCGCCGCAATAACACGATCACCACCAAAGAAGCCCTGACGCTGAAGCCCAAGGCCATTGTCCTCTCGCCGGGACCTTGCACCCCGAACGAAGCCGGGATTTGCCTCGATCTCATCAAAGAAGCCGCTGGACGCGTTCCGATCCTCGGTGTCTGCCTTGGTCACCAATCGATTGGTCAGGCTTATGGAGGAAACGTCATTCGCGCGCCGTTGCCGATGCACGGCAAACTCTCCACCGTGACTCACAACGGGCAAGGCATCTTCAAGGGACTACCTGAAACGTTTGAAGTCACACGCTACCACTCACTGACGGTCGAACGCGAAACCCTGCCCGACTGCCTCTCCGTGACGGCCGAAACCGATGACGGCCTCATCATGGGGCTACAACACAACAGCCATCCCGTTCATGGGGTTCAATTTCATCCAGAAAGCATCGCCTCCGAGCAAGGTCATAATCTGCTTGCAAACTTCCTTCAGCTTTGTGGATTCAAACGCTTGAAGAAAGCACCCGCAGCGCCCCACAACGCGGCTTAATCGCGAGCCTTGATGCGTCCAGACCAAAGATGACAACCGACACCGACATAAAAACTCTACTCGATCGCGCCGCCCACGCCGAAATTTTCGACGAGGAGGAGATTGCCGAAGCGCTTCAAGCATTGATGAGCGAGGCGGCAAACGACATCCATCGCGCCGCCTTCCTGATGGCGTTGCGGGTGCGCGGTGAAACCCCCACTGAGATCACCGGAGCCGCACAGTTCCTGCGGGACCGCATGCTCCCAGTCGAGATCCCACCCGGTGCCGTCGATATCGTAGGCACCGGTGGCGATGGGCACGGAACCTACAATGTATCGACTTGTGCCGCGATCGTCGCCGCCGGCACAGGCCTGCCGATTGCCAAGCATGGTAATCGGTCCGTCTCCTCCAAATCCGGCGCCTCCGATGTGCTGCATGCTCTTGGCGTGAAAATCGATCTCTCACCGGCCCAGGTTGCAGACACGATCACCAGCGCCGGCATCGCCTTCATGTGGGCGCCAGTGCACCACCCCGCGATGAAAGTTTGGGCCCCAACTAGGGCTGCGCTTAAGGTGCGCACAATCTTCAATCTCCTAGGACCGATCGCGAACCCAGCCCGCGTCACCCGCCAGATCCTCGGCGTCTTCGACCCGCACTGGGTCGAGCCGATCGCCGATGCAATAAGCAACCTTGGCGCCGAACACGTCTGGGTGGTGCACGGGGCCGATGGCTTGGACGAGCTGTCGACCACCGGCCCAACAATCGTCGCCGAAGTAACTCAAGGGACTGTCGCCGTCTTCGAAATCACTCCTGAACAAGCCGGACTGCCGCGCGCGAACATCGCCGACCTTAAAGGCGGCGACGCTGAAACGAACGCGAAGGCTATCCGCGATCTTCTAGATGGCAAAACCGGCCCCTTCCGCGACATTGTTCTTCTCAACGCGGGTGCGGCCCTCATCGTCGGCGAACGCGCCTCTTGCATTACCGAAGGCGTCGAACGAGCCGCTCAAGCCATCGACACGGGCAAGGCCAAAGCCACGCTTGAAAAGCTTATCGTCGCCACCAACCAGATAGTCGCGACCTAGAACGACACAATCAAGAACACCACAAACCCCCATGCGGGCAGCAAGCTACTACCCTGGCCCGGCCAAGTTGTCGTATACCTCTCCCATGTCCGATATCCTCGACAAGATCACCGCTTACAAACTCAAAGAAGTGGCCGGCGCCAAACAGCGTGAGCCGCTGCAAATCATTGCGGAATACGCCCGTAGCGCGCCCCGCGTACGCCCCTTCATTGGCGCCCTGCGAACGCAGCATGCCAATGGCAAACCCGCGCTCATCGCCGAAATCAAGAAGGCAAGTCCCTCAAAGGGGCTGATACGGGCCGACTTTGACCCACCCGCATTGGCATCAGCTTATGAGTCTGGCGGCGCTACATGCCTATCAGTCCTCACCGACACACCCTCATTCCAGGGTGCCCCCGAGTTTCTCCGAAGCGCCCGCGCCGCCTGCACCCTCCCGGTTTTGCGCAAGGACTTCATGCTCGACACTTATCAGGTGGTGGAAGCGCGTGCTTGGGGCGCCGACTGCATCCTTGTCATCATGGCCCAGGTCGGCGACACCACCGCTGCAGCGCTGGTCAGTGCTGCCCATGACTGGGGCATGGACGCCCTCGTTGAAGTCCATAACGAAGGCGAACTCGACCGGGCGCTTAAGCTCGAAAGCCAACTGATTGGCATCAACAACCGCGACCTTCGCACCTTTGAAACTAGCCTTGAGACCACCGAACGCCTCGTCGGCATGATACCGAAGGACCGTATCCCTGTGTCTGAAAGCGGCATCTCTAGAAACGCCGACGTTGTTCGTCTGCGTGCTGCCAACGTCAACACCTTCCTCGTCGGTGAAAGCCTTATGCGCCATGACGACGTCGAAACCGCCACACGCACATTGCTCGGGACCAAAACCGCATGAGCAAACTCTCACACCTGAACGAACGCGGCGAAGCCCGCATGGTCGATGTCTCCGATAAGGAGGTCACGTACCGCGCGGCCATTGCCGAGGGTTTCGTATCGATGTCTCCCGAGACATACGAGCTCATCGAAAAGGGTGAGGCCAAAAAAGGGGACGTGCTGGCCACAGCCCGCATCGCTGGGATCATGGCCGCAAAGCGCACGCACGAATTGATCCCGCTTTGCCATCCACTTCCGATCACCAAGGCACTCATCGATTTTGAACCGACCACCGCGCCCACCGGCGTACGCGTAACTGCCGAAGTCAAGGTAACCGGTAAGACCGGCGTTGAGATGGAGGCTTTAACAGCCGTTTCCGTTGCCTGCTTGACCATCTACGACATGCTTAAAGCCGCTGACAAAGGAATGTGCTTCGACGGCATCCGCCTCATCGAAAAAACCGGTGGCCGCTCTGGCCACTTCCAAGCCAAAACAGAGCCTGGAAAATGAACCAACCACTAACCGTCGACGAGGCCCTGGAGCGTATTCTAGCGGGCGCACAATCGACACCGGGCGAACAAGTCGGCCTCCTCAAAGCTGCAAATCGCACTCTCGCCGAGCCACTCACGGCGCGCCTTACCCAGCCACCATTTGATTCCTCGGCCATGGACGGTTACGCCGTCCGCAGCGACGACGTGGCGAGCCTTCCCGCCACACTCGATATCATCGGCCAAGCCGCCGCCGGCCACCCATTCGCAGGCTCTCTTTCCGCTGGACAAGCCGTTCGCATATTTACCGGCGCACCGATGCCCGCCGGTTCCGACACCGTTATCATTCAGGAAGACACCACTCGCGAAGGCAATTTCGTTTACATCAAAGATTGCGTGCCCGATCCTGGCCATGTCCGCCCGAGTGGTGGAGATTTCACAGCCGGTGCCGAAATCATTGAAGCCTCTACCCACCTGCTGCCGCGCCACCTTGCACTGGCAGCCGCGATGGGTCACAGCTCACTTAAAGTCCACCGCAAGCCGTTGGTCGCGGTCCTGGCCACCGGCGACGAACTCGTTGAACCCAGCACCACACCTGGCCCCGGCCAGATCGTCGCATCCAACGGCTACGCACTGGCAGCGATGGTCGCCTCCGCGGGAGGCAATGCCCGCCTTCTCGGTATCGCTCGCGACACATTGGAAAGCCTGCAGCAAAAATTGTCGCTAGCCTCCGGCGCGGACATCGTCGTCACCATCGGCGGAGCATCCGTCGGTGAGCACGACCTGGTCGAATCAGCGCTCACGAAATCCGGCTTCCAACTCGACTTCTGGAAGATTGCCATGCGCCCCGGTAAACCTCTGATGTTTGCGCAACGCTCTCATCAACGCGCCATCGGCCTTCCCGGAAATCCAGTCTCCGCCATCATCTGCGCCCACATATTCCTGCTTCCGCTGATCGCAAAACTGAGTGGCCGCCCCTCACATGAGACAAACGCAATCGAGGCACGCCTGGCCGCGCCGCTGGACCGTAACGGACCGCGCCAGCACTACATGCGCGCCCACCTTACCCGTTCCGCAGACGGCGTAGCCGCCACCCCTGCCGAAAGCCAGGACAGCTCGCTTCTTTCAATTCTCGCAAACTCGAATTGCCTGATTATTCGCCCACCCAACGCTCGAGCTCTCGAGACTGGTTCGAAAGTCACAGTTCTGCCAATTGGCTTCTGATTGGGTTGCATAGGGTTGCAGAACGCCGCATGAACATGTAGGGTACGTTCATGGTTTGTACAACGCAGTTAATCCGGAGCGAATAGGCGACAGGGAGAACATCGCCGATATGCTGACACAGAAGCAAAAGGATCTGTTGCTGTTCATCCATCAACGGCTGCAGAAAACCGGCGTCCCACCTTCGTTCGACGAAATGAAGGACGCGCTCGACTTAAAGTCGAAGTCAGGGATCCACCGTCTCATTACAGCCCTCGTCGAGCGCGGCTTCATTCGCCGCCTGCCCCATCGCGCCCGCGCCATCGAAGTGATCAAACTGCCCGAAGGCGTGGCCGGACCGGCAACACTTACAGAAAGCCAGCCACCGCCTGAATTCGAACATCGACTGAACCCAATGCCAGCCCAGCCGGCACCCGAGCACAGTGTTATCCACTCCCAGTCAGTGCCAGTGCCTGTAATGGGGCGCATTGCAGCCGGCACCCCGATCAGCGCTATCCAGGATCACACCCATGACATCGATTGCCCCCCCGATCTGTTGTCGAATGGAGAGCATTTCGCACTCGAGGTCCGCGGCGATTCGATGATCGAAGCCGGTATTCACGATGGCGACACCGTTATCGTTCGGCGCGCTGACACCGCCCAAAATGGGGACATAGTTGTCGCTCTGGTCGAAAAGGAAGAGGCGACATTGAAGCGCCTGCGCAAGAAGGGGGCTTCGATTGCGTTGGAGGCCGCAAACCCAGCATATGAGACCCGCACTTTCAGTCCCGACCAAATTGATATCCAAGGTCGTCTCGTTGGTCTGATCCGGCGCTATTGATCCCGCACAAAAGTGCACCGCCGACGCAACTCGCTTATCGGATTGGACGTGACCACGGACGCCGACCCTGATAATCTGTGCCGCTGGTGCTATCGATGGAACCGTCGTCACCAATGAGGATCGCAAGCGTCCCCTGACGCGAACTTCGAACCGGGTCCACGATTAGACGGGGTTTGTCACAACCCGTTCGCACCTCAACCCGCGTCGCGAGAATATCGGCACGCCGACAGTCTTCCCGCATCGATGCTGGCTGACGTGCAATGGCAATCACGACACCCTTCACACGCCCGATGCATCCAACCTGGCCGCAATTGAGCACGCCTTCGGTTCAAACCTCCCCAGCCTCACGGCTGTCGCCATCACGCGCCAGCCATTGCGATAGCTCATAGTTTGAAAGTCGGGACGTTAGTCCGGAGAATTCGCCCTCTCCAGCGCGAACCACGACGAGCCGTCCACTATCGCCAATTGGAACGTCCGGCCGCTCAACCAACGGCGCCACCGCCACGCCAAGCGCGTCCCCAGAAACCGCCATTGGTAGCGAAGAAGGCATAGCCAAAGCCCACCCGCGATTATCAACGATACCGACATTGTTGACATCGCCGGGACACGGCATGCAGCCCCCTCTACGCCGGCGACCCACTTAGCCAGAATTTCCATCATCTCGCGTCCCGGCCCCATGACCGAGAGCGCTGCCCCCGTCCCGAAGGGCATCAAGAACAGCATCCCCAACGCCGGTATAACAACCAAGTTGCAGATCGGAATCAACAGCAAATTCATCAATACAGCGAAGTATTAAACCTCATGAAAATGATAGATTCCGATTAGCGCCGCATTCGCACAGCACAGCACAATATCCGTCATCACGCTAAAGAACAGCCTCTATCGCCGAAAACCCGTAAAGCCACCTCAGCAACCAAAGCCGCCTGCACGACGACCGCCTCCGGCTCCGAAGGCAAGATAAAATAGATGAGCGTGCCCGACCCAACAAACACCGGAAACCAATAAAACCAGCGGGGACGCTCTGCCTCGATCAGCTCCCGCAAGACCGAAACCCAACCCCTCGCCGGCTCTTTACTCCGGTTCGTAACCCCGCCCTGTGTCTCTGAGTCACGAAGGTCTCCCAGCATCATTCAACCTTACTCCTAAACAGCTTCCCCAACCCATGCTACATCGCCACGAACGCGAAATCAGCGGCCGCATTTGCGCCGCGACCCAACCGATGGGATCTGCCCGCCAATGCCGCAATCTAACATCACCTCAGACGAAGTCGTCGTGCGCTTTGCCCCTTCGCCCACCGGATACCTGCACATCGGCGGTGCACGCACAGCACTTTTCAATTGGCTCTACGCAAAGTCCAAGGGCGGCAAGTTCCTCCTGCGCATTGAAGACACGGACCGTGAGCGCAACTCACCCGAAGCTGTCGAAGCGATTCTCGACGGGCTGCGCTGGCTGCAACTGGATTGGGATGGCGAACCCGTTTCGCAGTACGAACGAGCCGACCGGCATCGCCAGATTGCAATGCAACTGCTGGCCGATGGCAACGCCTACAAATGCTTCCTCACGCAAGCCGAGTTGGCCGACATGCGTGAGACCGCCGAGCGCGAGAAACGCTCCTTCCGGGTCAAGTCTCCATGGCGCGACCGCGACGCCAGTGAAGCCCCCGCCGACACGCCGTATGCAATCCGCCTCCGCGCCCCGAATGAGGGTGAAACCATCATCAAAGACCACGTCCAGGGAAAAGTCACCTACGCCAACAAGGATCTGGATGACCTCATCATCCTGCGCTCGGACGGCTCCCCAACTTACAATCTGGCAGTCGTTGTCGATGACCACGATTTGGGGATCACACACGTTATCCGCGGCGTTGACCACCTCACCAACGCCGCCCGACAAACGCAGATCTACGATCTGATGGGTTGGAAGGCCCCCCAATGGGCGCACGTGCCGCTAATCCACGGACCCGACGGCGCAAAACTGTCCAAACGCCACGGTGCGCTTGGCGCCGAGGCTTACCGCGAGATGGGCTATCTGCCCGTTGCCATGCGCAACTACCTCGTACGCCTAGGCTGGAGCCATGGCGACGATGAGATCATTTCAACCAACCAACTCATCGAGTGGTTCGACATCGACGCCATCAATAAGGCCCCCGCTCGCTTCGACCTTCAGAAGCTTGAAGCGATCAATGGTCATTGGATCCGGACCAGCGACGACGATGAGTTGTACGAGCGCATCAATCATCTTCTACCGCACATTCCCCACGGAGACGCTATCTCCCAGGCTTTCTCCCTTGGCGCCGGCATGAAACTTCGCGCATTGATACCCGCCATGAAGGAACGATCAAAGACACTACTCGACCTCCTAGATGGCGCGAAATTCCTCTGGGCAGAACGCCCAATGGCGTACGACGAAAAGGCGAACAAACTACTCGACGAGTCCGCCCGCGCAATACTTGGCAAGCTGATTCCCAGTCTGCAGCATCTACCCGACTGGACGCCTGTGCCGCTTGAAACCGCAATCCGTGAGTTTGCCGAAGCCGAAGGTCTTAAACTCGGCAAAGTTGCCCAACCACTACGAGCCGCTTTGACCGGTACCACCGTATCCCCGTCCATCTTTGAGGTCATGGCGGTTCTAGGAGAACCAGAGACACTCGGACGCTTGAAAGACGCCGCCGGTTGAAAAGTCTGCTCGCCTGTTCGAGCATGCTCAATATTACGCTGTAAAATGCCCAAACTTCAGGCATTAACGCCCGCATAAATCGAGCGTGGACGCGATTGGAAACCGGTATTTTGGCCGGCGCAGAACTGGAGGTTTTCCAGTTCTCTGAGGCTTCGTAAGCACTAAAACGGCGCCACCCCTTTTCGCACCGCACAATATCCCGTAAACACCCAATCTAACGTCCACACAAGAGGTGCCCTACCCTGCCAACGGTTATCTTGTCGCAGGTGCGAATGTCGGCTACCACGCCTCATTATCTGCGTCGGTCCGCTTGAGCAGGCCAAAATAGGGTCCGCACCCGCGACGCATCTCTGTCACGTTTTAAAAGGGAACCGCCCGATGAATTCTCATGAACCCGGCTCCGGCACTTCCCCTATGGCCAACATCAAGGTCAAGGACGCTACTATCGACATGCCACTGCGCTCAGGCACACTCGGGCCAGACGTCATCGATGTCGGCAAGCTCTATAAGGAGACGGGTTGTTTCAACTACGATCCGGGCTTCACCTCGACGGCGAACTGCTCTTCAAAGATCACCTATATTGATGGCGACGCCGGCATACTTCTGCATCGCGGCTACCCGATCGACCAACTCGCGGAACAATCGTCCTTCATCGAGGTCTGCTATCTCCTCCTGAACGGAGATCTCCCCAACCAGCAAGAGTACGACGAATTCGAAAATGCCATCACCAACCACACGATGCTGCACGAGCAGATGACCCGTTTCTATACGGGCTTTCGGCGTGATGCTCACCCGATGGCCGTGATGTGTGGTGTGGTTGGCGCGCTGTCGGCATTTTATCACGACTCAACCGACATCAACGATCCCTGGCAGCGCACCGTCGCGGCTCGCCGCCTCATCGCCAAGATGCCGACGATCGCTGCCATGGCCTACAAGTATTCCGTCGGTCAGCCCTTCATCTACCCGCGCAACGATCTGGATTACACCAGCAACTTCCTGCAAATGTGCTTCGCTGTCCCGTGCGAGCCCTACACCGTCAATCCCGTCATAGCACGCGCCCTCGACCGCATCTTCATTTTGCACGCAGACCACGAACAAAACGCTTCGACGTCCACCGTTCGCTTGGCCGGCTCCTCTGGCGCCAATCCATTTGCTTGCATAGCCGCCGGCATCGCCTGTCTGTGGGGCCCCGCCCACGGCGGTGCCAACGAAGCAGCGCTCAATATGCTACAAGAAATCGGTACCGTCGATCGCATCCCCGAGTACGTCGAAAAGGCTAAGGATAAAACATCCGGCTTCCGCCTGATGGGGTTCGGCCACCGGGTCTACAAGAATTACGACCCACGCGCGAAGGTCATGCAGGCGACCTGCCACGAGGTTCTCGATGCCCTCGGCATTCGTGACGAGCCATTGCTCAAAGTTGCCATGGAGCTTGAGCATATTGCGCGGGAAGACAAGTACTTCGTTGAAAAGAAACTCTATCCCAACATCGACTTCTATTCCGGCATCACGCTGCGAGCTGTGGGCTTCCCCGTTGAGATGTTTACGGTCCTGTTCGCGGTCGCACGCACGGTCGGCTGGGTCGCCCAGTGGAAGGAAATGATCGAGGATCCCGAGCAGCGCATCGGCCGCCCGCGCCAGCTCTACATCGGCGACGCCGATCGTGCCTTCGTTCCACGCGGTCAGCGGGACTAATTCCTCGAGCCGTGTACTTTCAAATTGGATGCCTCCGGGACACATCCGGCGGCACTCTCGAGGCGTTCAATCACAACGTCGGCGGCCGCTTCGCTTGGGCTCGGACCATCGATGAGCATCTTGCTCGGAATACGCCCGAGTGCCTCCAGCTGCGCCTCACGCTCCGGTGTATCCTTAAGCAGCAACTCCAATGTATTAGCGAGCTTTTCCGGTTGGCAGTCCTCCTGCAGTAATTCTGGAAACGCATTCTCGTCCAGAACGAGATTGGCCAGCACAACCGATGGCACCTTGACCAAAAAACGCAACTGCGAGGCTAACGGATCAACCCGATACGCAACCGCCATAGGTGTCCCGGCTAAAGCCAATTCAAGCGTAACCGTACCTGATGCGGCCAACGCCGCGCGTGCTAGTTTGAACGCTTTGAACTTATCCTCGTCACCCGATACCAAATGCGTTCTCTGTGGCCATTTCTTGATCTCTTCCTCCACCAGATCCCGAACAGAATCGACCACCGGAATCAGCACCTGCAAATTGTGACTGCGCTCTTGGAGAACCGAAACAGCTTCCCGAAAAGGCTCCACTAGACGGCTAACTTCCGAGCCTCGGCTCCCAGGCAGCACGACCAGAACTGGATCCTCCGGACACAGGCCTAGCCGGGCACCAAGCTCTTCCGCATCAAGTGCTTCAAGCCAATCAAGCGTTTCAATCATGGGATGACCGACATAAGTCGTCGGCGGTCCGCCCAAACGCGCGTGCGCATCGGGTTCAAACGGCAGAAGTGCCAGAAGATGATCGATATACCGGCGCATTTTCCGTGCTCGCCCCGGCCGCCACGCCCAAACCGTTGGACTGACATAATCAATGATCGGGATATCCGGACGCCGGCTGCGGATCCGCTTTGCGATTGGATGCGTGAACTCGGGACTGTCGATTATGATGACTGCGTCCGGATCCGCGCTCAATGCCGCATCGACCGTTTGAAATATCCGCCGCGCGATCCTGGGTAAACGCGGCAGGATCGACAAAAGCCCCATCACCGCAACGTCAGATAGTGGAAACTGAGATACGAGCCCCTGGCGCGCCATCTTCTCTCCCCCCACGCCTAAATAACGCACCCGCCCCGCAAGCCGCTGATTGAGAGCTTCCATCAGTTTGCCGCCAAGGGCATCCCCGGAGTGCTCGCCGGCAATGACAAACAAACAATAGCTGCGAGTGGCTCCATCCACCAAAACACTCTCGCGTCCATCATCATTCACGGCGCCACTGGTTCTGCCACGCATGGGCTCGCCATCCTCTTGTTCGCCAACGTTCCTTCAACTCTTAAGACCGCACACTTTCCAAACCAGCAATGAACAGCTTCTGGCGGTCAGCCTCCGCCACAACATCTGGCGCGACACTCGCCGCAAACTTCTGCAGGACGACAGCCACCCCGGCCAAACCGACCTGCGCCGCCTGCGAGATAACCTCTGCATCGAGTTCACGCCCGACGGCTATGACCGCAACGCCCTTACGCCGGCTGCCGAAACCACCACCCCATTGCCGAAGATCGGCCGCGCG
>DAOUZE010000481.1 GCA_030665765.1 Filomicrobium sp. | reverse complement strand
ATTATCACCGAAGCAAGCCAGATCTCATTTGAAGGCATGGGATATCCGCGAACACCGGGTGTGCACTTGCCTGAGCAACTCGAACGTTGGGTGCCTATCATCAATGGTGTGCGTGAACGCGGGAGTAAGATCGTTAGCCAGCTATGGCACGTTGGCCGGATTGCGGCCGACATCAATCGGGGTGAGAGCGCTGGTGTCGTGGCGCCAAGCGCAATCCGTGCTCCTGGCGCGATGTATACTGATCCCAAGGGTATGATCGAGCATGATCTGCCACGGGCTCTTGAAGAAGCTGATATTGGGAGGATCGCGCGGGACTATGCGAAGGCCGCCCGCAACGCCATGCAAGTTGGTTTTGATGGTGTCGAACTGCATTCGGCCAACGGCTATTTGCTGCACCAGTTCTTGTCGACGAACGTGAACCAGCGAGCCGACAGGTACGGCGGATCAATCGAGAACCGGATGCGGATGCCACTTGAAATGCTCGATGCGATCATTGCCGAGGTGGGGGCAGACATGGTCGGCGTGCGTGTTAGCCCTGGACATACCTTCAACGGCATCGAGGAGGCCGACATGGAGGCACTCTATACGCAACACCTCGGGGCACTCGAAAAGCGGAGACTGGCCTATCTTCACGTCATGAGGCCTTTCGCGAATACCGCAGAAACTGACGTGGTAGCGCTGGCGAAGTGTGCTTACACCGGCAAGATGATTGTATGTGGCGGCTATAATGCCGTTAGCGGCGCAACGGAAATTGAGAACGGGCGCGCCGATGCCGTGGCCTTCGGAAAGCTCTATATAGCCAATCCGGACCTGGTCGAGCGGTTCCGTCGAGGCGCGCCACTCAACGAGCCGGACGAAGCCACGTTCTATACGCCCGGACTGGCTGGTTACACCGATTATCCAGCGCTGGCGAGTTAGGGCAGTGCGCCGCGGCGAGCACGGCTACCTGGAACCGAATAGGTGTCCGGTGAGGTTTCGGCCTTTGGTCGAGGTGAGGAACAGCGCCAGAGTGGCGATGTCGGGCTCACCCAACAGGGTTTCATCACTATGCTCAAGAACATTGGCAGGGGCGACCGCGTTAATGCGGATGCCCTTGTCGGCCCAGTTTTGGCTTTCTGTTCGGACCATTGCCGCGAGGGTCGCGCGGATGATGTCGAGGACCATCAGTTCGGCGCCTGTTCGCGGTGTCGGTGCTGCAACAACATGCAATATGGAACCCTGCGTAAGCGTCAATTGCATGCGATTGGCAAGAATGCGGGCGGCCATGGTCGGTGCGAGCAGTTTTTCAGAGACAAGCGCCTCCAGGTCCGACTCAGAAGTGCGCCCGACGAGGTCGGCGGGGTGGATCTCAATCATATTGATGACGGCTTCGAGGCCGCCAAAAGCCCGTTGTGCGGGGCCTTGGGCGAAAGCCACAGCCGCGTCGGTCTCATCGATATCGTCGGTCGAGTAGAGCTGTAATTCGTTTGCCGCTTGTGCCAGAAAAGCCGAGATTTCATCGACTGCCGCGGATGCTTCGGCTGTCCGAATAACGAGGCGGGTTGAACATTCGGCGAAGGCGCGTGCGATATCTACACCACAACGGCTCGTCAGCCCGGAGAGCAGGACGCGGGACTTGGTGAGTTCAGGGTAGATTGCTGCAGACCTGAGCTCGTCAACAATGCTCAACAACATCGGGCTTGTCTCCTTTTTTACTCCGGACGAAACAGGATTGCCCGGACGCGACCATACCACGCCGATTCGGCTAACGAGAGCTAAATGAGCTTGCGATTCGGGACGGTCAGCGGCTGCGAAATGGCGTTAATGGGGCAGCCCCCAGTAAGTTTGGCTAAATAAGCCCTACCCGAATGCCGCTTCAGACATATCGGAATTGACAAGTAAGGTTTTGGTAACTTGAGCACATGTGACGCTAGCTGAGGCGTCCAACAACCAAGATGGGTTAACCGTGACGCAGGATACTACGCCTAATGATCTAGCCTCTTATTGGATGCCATACACAGCGAACCGGGCGTTCCAGCGGCGACCGCGGCTGATCGTCGGAGCGGAGGGACTGCATTATCTTACCGATGACGGTCGTAAGGTGTTGGATGCAACCTCGGGGCTCTACTGCGTTAACGCGGGGCACTGTAACCGACACATCGTTGAAGCGATTAAACGGGCGGCCGAGACACTCGACTACGCGCCCGCTTTCCAATTCGCCCACCCTCAGTCCTTTGAACTGGCTTCGCGCCTGTCGATGTTGGCACCAGGCGACCTCGACCATGTGTTTTTCGCGAATTCCGGCAGCGAGGCCGTCGACACGGCAATGAAGATCGCGCTGGCGTATCACCGCGCTCGGGGGCAGGGAACGCGGACGCGGTTCATTGGCC
>DAOUZE010000069.1 GCA_030665765.1 Filomicrobium sp. | reverse complement strand
CGCACTGGCGAGGGCGCTTGCCGTGCGGCCCGAGGTGTTGCTGCTCGACGAGCCAACCTCCAGCCTTGATCCCGCATCCGTTCAAATGATCGAGCAGATCGTCAGCGAGGCTGCACGAAGTGGCGTCAAAATCATTTTTGTGACGCACGACATTGGTCAGGCGCGGCGCCTCGCCGGCGACGTCGTGTTCTTGCACCGCGGCAGTGTGGCCGAGCACGCTCCAGCGACTGATTTCTTCGCAAGCCCGACGAGTCAAGCGGCACGCGACTTTCTCGCTGGCAACATCGTTTTATAAGGTGAGCAAAGTGAAACTAAGAGGGTTTGAGATGCGCAAGATGCTGTTAGCGGCCACCGCGATCGCTGTCGCCGGCTTCGCCAGCACATCGGCAATGTCGGACGATAAATCCATCATCGTGCAATCGACCACGTCGACGGCGAACTCGGGCCTTTATGACTACCTGCTGCCGAAGTTCAAAAAGTCGAGCGAGATTGCCGTGCGCGTTGTCGCGGTCGGGACCGGCCAGGCCATCAAGAACGCCAAGAACTGTGACGGCGACGTCCTGCTCGTCCATGCCAAGCCGTCGGAGCAAAAGTTTATCGATGAGGGTTACGGCGTGAAGCGCTTTGACCTGATGTACAACGACTTCATTATTGTTGGACCGCCATCCGATCCGGCCGGCATCGCCGGCACCAAGGACATTGCGGCCGCGCTCAAGGAGATCGCCGAGCAGCGCGCGGTTTTCGCATCTCGCGGAGATGACTCGGGTACGCACAAGAAGGAAAAAGCGCTCTGGAATTCCGCCGGTGTTGATCCTCAAGCCGGTTCAGGCAAGTGGTATCGCGAAACCGGCTCTGGGATGGGCGCGACTTTGAATGTCGGCGTCGGCATGGGCGCTTATGTGATGACCGATCGGGCGACCTGGATCAGCTTCAAGAACAAGGGCGACTTCAAGATCGCCGTGCAGGGCGATAAGGCGCTGTTCAACCAGTACGGTGTCATCGTCGTCAACAAAGACAAGTGCGACAACGTCAAGAGCGGTCTTGGTCAGTCATTCGTCAACTGGCTGCTGTCGCCTGAAGGCCAGAACACGATCTCGACTTACAAGCGTGACGGTCAGCAATTGTTCTTCCCCAACGCGCAACCACTCGGTTGATCAAGTCCACGACAAGTTCGCTTCAATGGCCTGTTAGTTGCCATTGAAACGAACCGTGCCGAGCCCGCTTACATCGTAACCGGCGAGCTCGGCGGCCTTGTCTTTAAAAGCCTTTGTTTGCGTGAACGAAAACAGCGCATGCAGAGGCGGTTCGAAATAGTTCCGCCGGTCGATGAGGAGGTCGAAGCGCTCGTCTGTAACTGGCAAGAAGGCCAGCCGAAACTGATCGGCGAGCGCGTTAAGTCCGAACGCCGCATCCGCTTTCCCTTCCTGGACGGCCAGAGCCGCGTCGGCTTCGGAAAGGGCCGCCGCGGTGAACACGACATCATCCAAAAACCCATGTGCGGTTAAATGCTGCTCCAACAGAAGTTGGCTGCCGGCCGAAGGCTGACGAGGTACGATGCGACGGCCCTGAAGGTCCGATAGAGTGTGTATCTTAAGTGGATTACCCGCACCAACAATAAGGCCGCGCTGGCGCCACGCCCACTCAACCAAAACCACCGGCTCCTGTGTCAGGATTTCCTCCACACAGGGCACGTTCCATTTACCGGATGGGGCGTCAAAGATATGCAGTCCGGCGGCCAAGCCCTCGCGGGCGGCGAAGCGTGTCAGGCCATCCCGGCTGCTATCGAAATAAGTGGCGAGGCCGGAGCCCGATTCCCTCAAGGCCCATTCGAGCAGCGGATCGTGACTGCCGAGCACGACGCCAGGGCGCGCAGTGACCGATGCGACACCGCCCCGGACGGTATTTTGTTCAAGCCAGGCTGATACCGCTTCGAGCGGGAACAACAACTTGCCCGTCGCTCGCGTGCACGGCACCTCACCAGCGGCCGCCAAGTCGTAAACCTTGCGTTCCTTGAGACGCAAAAGGTCGGCCAGCTCCTTGGTCGTGAGGTACTTTTCCATGCAGAGTGTTTCAGACCTTCCCATGTATACAATATTTGGCAGAAACTTGCTGAATTTTGCAAGGTTGGTGTTAGCGCATAGATAATGCGTTGCGCGCCTACGACAACAGCAATATGGGAATGGGCAACGGTCAACTGCACGTTATCTCAGATGGATCGATGTTAGGCTGGGCCTATGCAGCCTTGGATCCTAAAGCGCTAAACTGGCCGTACTCTTCATTGGCGTGAGATCAAAACACCGCTCACCTTCGAGCGGTGCCTTAATCGTCAAGCGTGACCAGCCCAGGCAGCCAGTACGCCCAATGCGATCTGGCGTCGCCGCGGATCAGCTTCGGGCGTCAATGCGCCAACCAGGGCGTGCTCCGACGTCTGTTGATTGAGTTTTCGAAGCAGTCCGAACGCATGGAGGGCACCCTCTCCATCTCTATCGAAGGCATAATCGCGCAGTGCCTTGGCTTCGCGTTCTCCGCCGGACTTCGCCAGTGCGTCGGCTGCCGCTTTCCGAACAATTGAAGACGACGACCCCAACAGCTCTTCCTTGTCCGGAATCGAAAGTCTCGCAGCGAGTGCGGCGACAGCTTCTGCTTGGATTGCAGGTTCCGCATCTTCAAGCGCTGGTTCAAGATGAGCGCTCGCACGGTCCCCGATGTATCCGAGGCTGCGGACCAGGTTGAGACGGACGAGCAGCAACTGGTCGCCCAAGTGAGCTGCGAGCTCATCGATTGCATCGTCGAATAGCTCACTATTGCAGCGGCTGATTTCCGCTAGTGACGCGGCCGCCGATACTCGCAGTTCGGGATTCGGTGTTTTTAGTCCATCAATCAGCGCCTCGACGACATCGCGGCGCGCGACTTTCGCTAGCAGCTTTGAGCTCAGCAGCGTGGCGTCCGCATGGATCGGGATCTTCGGTTCGGGCGTCGTGGTCTTCCTGCCCAGTCTCCCCTGTGCGAGTTCGAGGAAACTAATGTCCTCGGCCGTCAACTCAACGTCCTCGAGCATTTCCGGCTGCACGCTGTCGCCGCCGCCGTTAATGCCCTGAATGGCATCGAGCGTTGAACGGGCGAAACGAGGCTCGGAGGAGAGTTTTTCGTCATCGGGTTCGATTGCCGCCTCCTTCGCCTCGGGCAACTCAATGATGTTTCCCTCGCGATCGATCTTGATCGGATTCTGACGGCCGGCATCATCATCGACTGCTGCGTCCGTGCCATGACGTCGAAGGCCTTGCGCTGGTTCCGGTTCGTTAGTCGTGAGCTGGCTGCGTGTGGTTTCAACGGGCGGCGCGATCAGTTCCCCTCGGAAAGCCGCTAGGATCGTATTGGCGGCGCTATCCGCCAACGTGTCGTTCCCGGCTTTTCGGTTGGCGATGGTTGACAGCGCATCCAGGGCACTTAAGCGGATTGAGCGAATTGGATCGCCTACAAGCGAAGTTAACACATTGAGACCCGTTGCTTCGGGAATGTCTGACAGTTTGCCGATCGCGGTACGACGCACCTTGAGTGGCGCCGCCCGCTTCGCCGCCAGAGTGCGAGCCACTTCACCCGCGCAGCCCGGTGCCAGGACGTCGGCAACTTCAAGGACCGCACACGAGATCTCCGCGTCGTCTTTCTCCAGTAGCGACTTCAGTAGACGCTCGGTGGTTTCCACCTCGGGTTTGCGCTGCAATTGAGCGAGACACCGCAGTGCCGCCGCTTGCACAAGTGGGGCGGGGTCGCCAAGAGACTTGGAGATGCGTTTTGGATCCCCCGCTCCAAACTTCCAAAGCACTGCTTCGCGAATAGTTGCGTCAGCGTCCGACATGAGTTCGCTGATCAATTCCTCATCTGGCTTCTCGATTGCCGAGACCGCGATGCGCCTCACCTCGACCGACGGGTCACGTATCAATTCCACGAGTTGCTCGCCCGTCAACAGCCAAGGCTGTTTCGCCAAACGCTCGGTGGCCAGGCGCCGAACGCGTTCCGTCTTGGAAGACAACTGCGATATCACGACATCAATGCCGGTCTTCCCCAATCCCATCAGCGCATCGAGGCTTTCCGGCCAAAGGTCCTGAGCGAATTCATCGTGTGTCGCCGTAACGATCGGCTCAACCGCCTTCGGATCGCCGATCAAGCCGAGGGCCGTTATTGACAGCCGCTGCAGTTCCAACCAAGGATCGGAGTGCCCCTGCGCGAATTCCTCTCCATCCCAGGCCATATTGGCGCTTGGCTCAAGCGCAAGCTGACAAAGCGTATCTACGGCGACAGCCGCGCGAAGCTTGCCCAATCCGTCGATTGCGGCGGCTTTGACATCGAGACTGGGATCTTCAAGTAGGGAGTCGAGCAAGTCGGCTGCCGCACTGGCGTCGGCGAGTTCCGCCATTATGGTAACTGCGTCGAAGCGGACGTCCTCGTCCGGGTCCGTGCGGGATTTTCTTAATGCGGGTAACGCTTCTGACAGTGGCTCCAGGGCGAGTGCACGTATCGCAAGGCAGCGCTCGACATCCATGCCGTTGACCGCAAGTCGTGTGAGTTCTTGGGTGAGGGTGGCTCTGGAAAGGTCTTGGCCGCTCTTCATCTATGCGTCCTCGTAAGGTTCCGCGCTAAGCCGCGTTGCCACTTCTGGCTTCTCGGAATGGCTTCGTCAAACGCGATCTACTGAGACGAGTCCGGCGCGGTCTCGAATAGACCGCGCCGCGCTCGTCCTTGATGTATTCTCGTCTCGGCCCTAGGCGATGTCGCGGCGGGCGAAGCTCATCGAGCGGTATTGCCGCTTGTAGGGGCTTTCACCAATGCGCTTCACACGTCCAATGCCCATCTTGTAGTTGTAATTTCCGCTGATCCAGTCGACGACACGACCCGACAGCGCGTTGGCGGGCTGAGAAGTGTGCAGGAAGTCCATGAACGTCACGCCCTTCTTGATCGCCGGTGTAACGATCGCGACAGCCGTGATCGCTGCACGCGTTAGTTCAATGTGGCCGTTGCGAAGCAGCGACGAGAATTGGAAGTCGTCTCCCTCGACGCCGACGATCGTATTGACCTGAACAGGAATACGGTCCGAGTAGATCATCACGTAATCGCCCGACTCGATGTTACGAGCGGCAGCGTCTTCGGGGTGAATCTCGATCCAGTTTTCCGGCCAACGCTGGACGATGTAGGGCCGGCGGCGGTCGTCGTAGCCTGACTGCCAACGCTCGTTGATCCGGCCTGAGGTGCACCAGAGCTCGTCGTCGCGCGGTTTCAACCATTCCCAGTAGTCCGAGAATAGCCCCCAGTCGGCTTTTTCAATGTTGCACTTGCCGGTCTGACTGTTGAAGTGCGTCAGCTTCTTATTGAACGTGTTGAGCCCGGCCGGCCCATCGGCCGGTAGCTTGCGCGTCGTATCGTGCAGACGCTTGGTGCCTTCCAAGGAGCCGTCGTCGTTCATGATGACGGGGCCCTGGATGCCGTCGGTTCCGAACTCCGCCAGCTTCTGGTGTAGCGTTTTACCTTCACGCTGTGCTGCAACCTTGACCATGAAGAAGTCTTTGCGGCTGCCCCGTGAAAAGCGTGCGCCCTCCTCGATGACATCGTTGGAATTCTTCCAATCGAAACCGTCGTAGCCCATGCGTTTTGCGAGTTGGGCGATGATCCACCAGTCTGGCTTGGCTTCGCCCGGCGGATCGTAGAACTTCGGATAGACGCGCAGACGCCGCTCGCCGTTGGCACGGGTAAAGGTATCTTCACCCCACCCTGCGGCTGGGAAGATGATATCCGCGTACCGAACGCCAATCGGATCAACCAGATAAATGTCCTGGTTGAAGACCACCATGCCGCCAGAGTCGGCGCGGTCTTTTAACGTTTGGATGATGTCCGCCTTATCGAAGGACATGATCTGGTGAGGGTTCTGTACGGTCAGTTCGTCGAACTTCGCCGCCAGCCCCTGGCTGCCACACATCGACTGGATCCAGGTGTTGCCGATGACATGCGCCAGCCGCGTGTGACCAGAGACGAGATAGCGGTCTGTGTCCATTGCGCGGCGGCGCCGGCCGGGCACTTTTTCCGGTGACTTGTTGCGCGGGTACTTACCGCCACGCAGACCGCCGCGTTGGTGGCCGCCGGCCCGTCCGATCACCTGACCCGGACGCCCACCGGCGCCGCAGATGATGCCGAGCGCTGAAATGCCGACCGTGTTTCCAGTATTGTTCGACCAGTAGAAACCCTTCTCGATCATGATCGAGGTCTTCGGCCGATTGCCATTTGCACGCGGCTTGGCCAACCACTCGGCGGCTGTGTAGATCTTCTTCACATCGATCTGGGCAATCTCGGCGGCTTTCTCCGGCTTGCTGACCTCTTGGGAGAGCAACCACTTCTTCCAGTCCTCGAAACCCTTGGTCTGGAATTTGCCCCAGGTCGTGCGCCACTGCCAAGGCGTGTTGCGGGTGCCTTGGCCGAAGCCCGATGAGGATTCCCACTTGTTGTTGACCCACTTCTTGATCCAATCGGAGTCTTCCCAACCGTTTTCAACGATAACGCGGGAGATGGCGAGCAGCACAGGAAGGTCAGTGCCAGGCTGGATGTCGATCAGCATGCCGCCGTTCTTTTCGGCGTAAGCAACACCTGCCGTTCGGCGGGGTAGAAGGAAGATCGTCTTCTGGCCGTTTTGGATGCCGGGCATGATCCAGTCGGTGAATAGGATGGTCTTTGATTCGTAAGGGTCCGTACCACAAATCAGCAGCGTTTCGGCATCCCGCCAGTCCTCATAAGCGGGACCGAAGTTATCGAATCCGGCATCACGGAAACCCGGCGTCGAAGACACATCTGAGGGCGTGTCGTGGAACGTGAAATTCGCCGTGTTGACGTGGCGCAGCGCGTACTTCGAGATCGCGTATGTGTTCTCCATGTAGCCGTAGGAGAACGTTTTCACGCCGTAAGCGTTGGTGCCGTGTTTTTCGAGAACGTGGCGTCCAACTTCGGCAGCAATGTCTAACGCGAAATCCCACGGCACAGGCATCAGCACACCGAACATGCGCAGCATCGGCGATTTCAAGCGGTCGCGGGTCGGGGTCTGCGGGTTGTAGACCTTTTGAGCGATCGCTCCGCCGCGGATCGACGAGTTGCCGGTGGGGTTGACGTGTTTGGCATCCTTGTCGGGTATGATGATAATGTGATGCGGCTCATTATTGTGCAGCACCACGTTATACTGGTTGGGCGCCACCCAGGGTCCAAGAGGCTCGACAGGGAAATCGACCTTGAAAGCGTTCTGATCAGCTTTCGGGCCGCCCACCTTTCCGCCGCGCACGGGCCAACGATAAACCTTGTAGCCACACGCAACGATGCAGTAATCGCAGGCCGTTGAGATAATCTCCGCGTCCGTCGGTGGCAGCGGGATATTGGATTCGGGAATGTAATACGGTGTGGTCATGAGGTCCGCCCTTTATCCCTGGAGATTGTCGTAGCGGCCGTAGATAAGGCCGAACATGCCCACGGCGTAGACATCATCACCGTCCAACTCGAGTAGGACTTGCGGCAGGCTTTGATAGGCCTGACCGGAAATGAAGATCCCGTGGCGTGTGAGGTCATACGTGGTCAGGTGTAACGGACATGGACCAAGCGCCTTGTCGGCAGCTTGATAAGTCCCCTGCATCGGACCACCCTGGTGGGTGCAGATATAGTTGAAGGCGACAACGTCACTATCCGGACCGATCCCGCCGCCGGCCGGTGTGCCGAGCTTGACCAGGAGCGAATCCGAATAAGATTCCTCATCGGGATAGTTGAAGTCGACGGGCTCGTCTTGCTTGAGTTCCGACAACTTGGCGATCTTCTTGCGCGGGTAGGTTGCGACGACGGCTGGGATGCGGGCCATCGCTGGACCGGCCTTTACCGCGACCATCACCGTGAACGTTGCGATCCCTGAACTCAGGAGGAAATCGCGCCGGTTGAGAAGACATTTCGGTCCCTGCGGCTTCTGCGCTGGAGGTTCCGGTTGTAATATCCGAGGATTTTCGGCCATGGGTGATACTCCTCGATCAGTTGACCGGCGGTGGTAACGGTGCGGTTTCGGGAAGCTCGGGTTCGGCGATCTCGATTTCGTCGCCCGAGAAGGATTCGACAAATGCGACCAGATCGGCCTGCTCTTCCTTCGTCAGATTGAGCGGCTTGATTAGCTTGGTCTTGTTCTTGGTGAACTCGTTCGTGCCGCCGCCTTTGTTGTAGAAGGCAACGACATCTTCGAGCGTTTCCAGCATGCCGTTGTGCATGTAAGGTCCGGTGTACTTCGTGTAGCGCAAAGACGGCACGCGAAACTTACCCATGTCGCTTTCCTCTTTGGTGCGGAAATACAGACCAGGGTCGTCCTTCAGCTTTTTGTACTTCTCTTGCGTCACGCCCTTGGCATAGAGCTCGAAGCGGAACGTGATCTGCGCCAACGGATCGTCTTCCCAGCCTGAGTAGGGCGGGACGCCGAGGTTGTAGTACTTCTCGTTCGAGAGCAACGCTCCGTCGTGGCACTGGGCGCAGTTGGCCTTGCCGACAAACAGCTTCAAGCCGCGCTTCTGCTGTTCGTTTAGAGCCCCGTCATCACCAAGCATGTAGAGGTCGAACGGCGTATCCTTCTGCACCAGCGTGCGTTCAAACGCTGCGATCGCGCGATAGGCGTTGCGCACACGAGGATAGTTGTCGCCAAACACTTCGCGGAAGCGCTTGCGGTACTCGGGAATGAACGCCAGGCGTGCTTCCATGACGTCATCTTCGCCATTACCCGCGACTCCGCCACGTGCAGCCGAGCGTGCTTGACCTTCCAGTGACTTCGACGCCCCGGCCCAGAATAGCTTGCCGTAGTAAGCCGAGTTGATCACCGTCTGGCTGTTGCGCCAGTGCGTTGTTCCCGGGTAGCCGAACGAGATTTGAGAACTGAGGCCCCACCCCTGATCAGGCAGGTGGCAAGCCGAGCACGGCATCGCGGCATTTCCCGAAAGCCTGGGATCGAAGAACAGCATCTTTCCCAGTTCGACCTTGGCTTCGGTCGTCGGATTATCCGCAGGATTCGGCGGATCGCCCAATGGCGCCAGCATTTTCGGACGCTCTTCCGACAGCGCCAACGTCGGGGCGAGCCCGCCGGTAGCCAGTGCTGTCACCAGCGCCCAGTGCACGATTTGCTTCTTTTTTTGCTTGAAGCCTTGAATCGCGTCAGCCCTCCCTAATTCGGCGTTTTGCGCCATTTGGCTATGACGGGATAATCGGTGTCGATCTCGTCTTTCAGTGTGTATTCGTCCCGAGCAAACGACTCTCCGGACAATGCCTTCAAGAATTCCAGGAGATCTTGCTTTTGACTCGGCGCCAGGTTGAGCGGCTTCATGCCGCTGTCCTTGTTTGGATCATCGCCGCCGCCGCGATTGTAGAATTCGATCACGTCCTCAAGGCTTGCGAACGTTCCGTTGTGCATGTACGGCGCGGTGTAAGTGAGTTCCCGAAGCGTCGGTGTCAGGAAGCTGCGCCGGTGCTCGTCGCGATGGGTGCGAAGGTAGGCGCCGAGGTCTTCGCGCAGGTTCATGTAATTCGGGATGCCGAAGAACTTCGCGTAAGTGACGAACGCGGTATGACGTTCGGGATTCGACCAGATCTCAGGGTTTCCAGGTACGCCGATGTTATGCGGCTTGTCGTCGGTGAAGCGGTTGCCCGAATGGCATGAGGCGCAGCCCGCTCTGCCTTTGAACAATTCGAATCCGCGCTTCGCGCCCGACGACATCGTTCCCTGATCGAACGGGCTCCCCTTCGACGTAATAGTCTTCAAGAAGTTCTGGATCGCCTTTCGCGCGCCGCCGTTCGATGGCTCACCGAGACCCGCGGCCTTGAACATATCCACGTAGACGGGATCCTGCTTGAGGCGCTCCTGCATAATCCTCATGTCCATGTTCATGAGGTAGGTCTCAGTGATCATCTCTCGCGTGACGTCGTTGAGGTTCGTCCCCAGACGGCCATCGTGTAGCCAGGCCGAGCGATGGCCGACGTTGGCGAGTGTGGGTGTATTGCGGAAGTGCTTGAGACCCGAGTAGGCATCCGAAAGTGCCTGACCGTCGGTGAACGCCTTTTCCGGCTTATGGCATGAAGAGCAGGATGCGGTGGTGTCGCCCGAAATTCTGGGATCATAGAATAGGCGTTTACCCAGGTCGGCCAATGCTGGTTTGACGTCCTTGGGCTGGACTGGGCCAAACTCCTCGGCGGAAGCAGTTCCGCTGAGCAAACCAAGAGTGGACGTGAGTGTCACCGCCGACAGACAAAGCACGGCAATCCGCCGGCGAAGGCGTTTCGTGGACATGCGCTCTCCCCTTGTCAAATGCGAGACGGGAAGCCAATAGGCTGTTCGTCTCCATGCGACTGTTCTTGGTTCTTGCCGTCGACACGCCAAGTTCGCGCGGCGTTCGGCGCCAGGTTAAGGAGAGCGTAAGGGGCAGATGTAACGACGCAATATCGTCGCGAGCACACAGTTATGAACAAATGTAACTTCTTGTTAAGATATGTTTAGCGGCGACCTTTGTTCAGTCCTCGACGCTTGCTCTTCAGCCGTGGACGTCTCCAAGAGCTGGCTTAGCACGGCTTTCAGGATGCTGGGATCAACCGGTTTTTCGATCACCTTGATGGGCGCGAGCAGTTCCGTATCGAGCGTCCCTGGTCGAAAAGCACTGAATAAGAGAATGGGACAATCGGCGCGTTGAGTGCGCACCGCGCGGCACACCTCTTCTCCATTAATTTCGGGCATGACGAGGTCTGTCATGACCAGAGCAAAGTTTTCCGGCGCGCTCTCAAACGCCTCGACGGCCAAGATGGGATTTGTGTAACTCTCAACCTGAAAACCCAACGTCCCGAGGATCTTACCGCAAGCCCGCACGACGTCTGGCTCGTCGTCGATCAAGAGGATCGTGGGGGCGTCTGCAGAATCCACCGGGTCGCGTCTTGGCGCGTCGGACTCTAAGGTGGGCGGCGTCTCAGGCAACAGGATTTCAAAACAGGTCCCGTTCTCACTGCTGGCAAGAGACATCTGCCCCTTCATTTCACCGACGAGGTTAGAGACCACGGCCAATCCGAGCCCAGTTCCCTTGCCCGGCGGTTTGGTCGTGAAGAAGGGTTCAAAAATCTTGTCCCTGCACTCTTGAGGAATTCCCGGCCCGGTATCGCTCACTCGGATGCGGACCGATCCGTAGCGTTTTGCATTGTTGTCATCGAGCCTCGTCTCTCCACGCTGCGAGGCGTCCAGCGCGGCCTTGCGGTCAACTGCGATCGTGATTTCACCAGCTTCAGTACCGAGCGCCTCAGCAGAATTCGCGCACAGGTTCATGAGAACTTGATGCAAGCGTGTTGGATCGGCTCGCACAGAGAGCGTTTTATCCTTGGACGCGCAGGACAGTACAATGTTCTTTGGAAGCGACGCCCGCATCAGTTGGCAAACTTCTTTGATCACCGTGCCGACGCGCAGATTGAATGCGAGGCCGGGCTGGCGCCGGGCAAACGTTAGGATCTCGCGGACCATGTTACGGGCTCGCTTGGCGGCGATGTCGATTTGCTCAAGCTCGTCAATAACCGGTTCGTTGTTCTCGGCGCCCAGCTGCGCGAGATGAACATTGCCGAGAATCGTCGTCAGCACGTTATTGAAATCATGGGCGACGCCGCTGGCCAGCATTCCAACGGCCTCCATCTTCTGCGCTCTTTGGATCTGCTCCCGGGCAAGCGCCTTTTCTGTAACGTCCTCCCCAATACCGATGAAATGGGAGATGCTGCCTTCCCGGTCGCGAAGCGGCAAGATTGCGGTCTCGGCAACGTAGGTCTGGCCCGACTTCTTGCGGTTGTGAAACACACCGCGCCACTCTTCGCCACGGGTTATGCGGCGGCGCAAATCGAGATAAGCGCTTTCCGTTGCTTCGCCCGATTGCAGAAAACGCGGCGTGCGCCCCATGACCTCGTCGGCCTGGTAGCCTGTGATCTCGCAGAACTTTTGGTTGACGTATTCGATCTTGCCGTCGGTACCGGTGATGATAATCGTCGCCGGACTCTGTTCGACGGCGCGCAGAAATTTGTTTGCTGAGTGTTCCGCTGCGCGGCGTTCACGAAGCTCAATCATAAGCTTGCTCACTGTGCCTCGCAGTTCGCGCAGGAGCAGGAAGAACAATCCAAACAACACCAGTGCCACAATCGCCAGCCCGATCAGAAACCGAAAACCGATATCGATCAGCTCGCGACCTTCTTCGACGGAACGAAAAATAGCTTCGGAGCTGCGATGACGCCATTCCCGCCAATCAGCTGCAAGGACCACCATCGCGTCAAGCGCGGCGCTGTCGTCGACTTTAACGAGTTTATCGGTCTTGCCCGGCAGCCAAGATTCCGAAGCCGCTTGGACGGCGATGGGCACCTTGGATTCATAATCCGAGATCGTCCGCTCGATCATCGCCAATGCTTTACGTTCGCATTGCGTTGGGCTGGAGGTCTGAAACTCTCCGACAGCGGCTTTGAAATCTCTGAATTGTCTCTGTAGGCGCGTCAGGTATTGGGGGTCCTGGCGCAGCACGTAGTTCTTAAAATTGTGTATGATGCCGCCGTAGCCAAGATGCCCTCGAAGCCGACTTAGGAGTGCGCCGCGACGATCAGCCTGCCTCTGATAATCGCGCCAGCTTGCTTCGATCCGCTCGAACCGGTCTCGCGTTTCAAATCCAAGGTAAAGGCCAGTTAAAACCGTGGCCATCAACAGCACGGAGGCACCTGTACCGACCAAGATTGGCTTCAATGGCATTGCTCTTCCGCCTGAAAACGGGCTCATTGTGAACGGCAGGTTCCTCGACAGCAAGGAGGATGACGACAAAGCTACGGGCCGATCACGCTCTGGGTCGTTGTTTGGACGCCAGTATCAAGTTGGCTTCCGTAAGCCTTTGCGTTCACGTCGTACTTTCCTTCCCGCTGGGGCATGTAAACAAACACAATGAACGAGCATATTCTGATCGTCGACGACGATACTCAAATTACAGCATTCCTGGAGCGCTATTTGCAACTGCAGCAGTTTCGCGTGTCGAGTTGCGGATCGGCAAAGGAGATGCGCCGCACATTGGCAAACGAGTCCATTGACCTGTGCGTTCTCGATATAAATCTGCCGGATGCGGATGGTTTTGAGCTTACCAGGGAGATCCGCCGCGAGTCCAACCTTCCAATCATTGTCTTGAGCGTGCGCGATGAACCCTTCGATAGGATCTTCGGTTTGGAGTTCGGTGCTGACGATTACGTGACAAAACCGTTTGAGCCGCGCGAGCTGGTTGCACGCATCAGAACGGTACTGAGACGCTCACGTATTGAGCATCTGGCAAGCTTCGAAGCCGAGGCAGGCAATGTCTTGTTGCAGGTCGGTGCGTGGATCATCAACACAACGGCGCGAACGATAACGCACAAGGAGACGGGGGAGGAAGCCGATCTCACCGCGATGGAGTTCGACTTTCTCAAGGCCTTGGCGGAGCATCCGCGGACCGTCATGAGCCGTGACCAGCTTCTCGATTTCGCTAGAGGCGCCGACGCGATCGTTGGAGATCGAACTGTTGACGTGCACATCATGCGCCTTCGAAAGAAAATCGAGCCGGACCGCAACAAGCCGTCACTGATCAAGACAATTCACGGCATCGGATACTGCCTGGCCGCGGACGTCACGCGGCTCAAGGTGGCACGGTAGCGCCCCTTTCGAAACGATGAGGGTTTCGCAGACTAGCTTCTGGATCTCGAAGACCTGGCTTCGAGGGGACCAGCGACACAAGCGTCGCCTGGCGAACAGGCCGCCCCATCAGAGCCTTGAGCGCAGCGAATTGTCTTGAGTTGAAAAACTGGCGCACCCGGTAGGAGTCGAACCTACGACCTTCGGAATCGGAATCCGACACTCTATCCAGCTGAGCTACGGGTGCCTGAGAAGAACTGCTTCTAGCGCATTCCCAGGCTGCGCGCAAACCTCTATCCGGGGGCCGGTTGCGGTTTTTCCGGAAGCCGAAATTATCGAGTTTTTACCAGGTCATACACAGGCTTATCCAATGTGGCCTGCGCGCATCTTTGTGTCATGAGGGAATCAGGTGATCGTGACCGGCGTTTGACCGAACTGTGACCGTAAGCGGGGTTGCCGATGACGATGCACCATTCAGCCGATCTCAAAGACCTGGGAGATTTCCTTCAGTCACAGCGCAAACGTGAGACACGCCTGCGCCATGCCTTGCAGCGGATTCTCAG
>DAOUZE010000344.1 GCA_030665765.1 Filomicrobium sp. | reverse complement strand
GGCATTGATCCCGATATCAACACCGTCAATACGCAAAACCGCGTTTCTTTGGCAGTGCCGCAGCTGCCCGAAGAAGTTCAACGCCAGGGTCTCAACACGAAGAAGGAGTCAACCGCGCTCCTCCAAGTTGTGACGCTTTTTTCTCCCAACGCATCTTTCGACAGCCTGTATTTGAACAACTACGCCAAGATCAACATCATGGATACGCTGGCGCGTATTCCAGGTGTCGGCGACGTACGGCTATTTGGCCTGCAAGATTACTCAATGCGGATCTGGTACTTCACCGATCGCCTGACCGCGCTCAATCTTACACCGTCGGATGTTGTGAATGCGATCCGCTCACAAAACGTCCAGGCCGCAGTTGGCCGTATTGGGGCGCAACCGATAAGCGATGACGTCGATCAGCAGTACAACCTCACCACCAAAGGACGCCTCACCGACACCGACGAATTCGAGCAAATCATTATTCGTGCGAATCCAGATGGCTCAATCGTTCGCGTTAAGGACGTTGCCCGCGTCGACCTTGGTGCCAAGAGTTCTGACACTTTCACACGTCTGAACGGTAAGGAATCAGCTGGGATTGGGATCTACGGTTCGCCCGGATCCAACGCCATCCAGACCGCCGACGCGGTTCTTGAGGCGATGGAAAAGCTGAAAGAACGTTTTCCCGAGGACCTTACCTATTCGGTCACATACGACACGACGGTTTTCGTCAAGGCAAGTATCGAAAACGTCTACTCTTCGTTGATTATCGCGTTCATTCTCGTGGTTGCGGTAACGTTTATCTTCCTGGGTTCGGCACGGGCGACACTTGTCCCGGCCGTGGCTATTCCCGTCTCGCTCATCGGGACCTTCGCGGCAATGGCCGCCATGGGCGTTTCGCTGAATACCGTTTCGTTGCTTGCTCTTGTACTAGCGATCGGTGTCGTCGTCGACGACGCCATCGTGGTGGTTGAGGGCGTGGTGCGCATCATGGAAGAAGAAGGCTTGCCGCCTGATGAAGCGACGATCAAGGCGATGGAGCAGCTAACGGCTCCGATTATTGCAACAACGTTGGTCCTTCTATCGGTGTTTGTGCCGGTTGCCTTTATCCCTGGCATCGTCGGCGCGCTCTTCCAACAGTTCGCCATCTGCATTTCTTTTGCGGTCGTGATTTCGTCTGTAAACGCGCTCTCCCTCTCCCCTGCACTGTGTTCGCTGGTTTTGAAACCGGGCCAAAAAGCCCGAGGGCCGATTAAATGGATGCTCAACCGGATAGACAACGTCACCGATGGCTACTCTTTCCTTGTGACGCGGATTCTGAGGTTTTCCGTGATCGCCTTGGTTCTCGTCGGGATGCTAATGGGCGGTGCGGTCCTACTCTTCAAGGTCACGCCAGCTGGCTTCCTGCCATCCGAAGATCAGGGCCTATTCATGGGCGAGATCCAGTTGCCCGATGGCCTCTCCGTCTCGCGTACGTCCGAAATCGTCTCGAAAGTCGAGGAAGTGGTCGGTGCAGATCCTGCCGTCTATGAGGTATTCACTGTAATTGGCTACAGCCTTCTCAATAGCCTGTCTCAATCCAATAGCGGTGTTGTAATCGGCCGTCTAAAGCCTTTCGAAGAACGCCTGACGGACGATTTGAAAGTTCACAAGACTATTGATCGATTGCAAAAGCAGTTGTTTGCGATTCCCGGCGCAACAATCTCGCTCTTCAATCTGCCTCCGATCTCCGGCTTGGGCAATTCGGGCGGTTTCGAATACGAACTGCAAGATCTCGCGGGCCGACCAACGGACGAACTGGCGCAGACTTTGCGCGGCCTCATTGTCAATGCGCGCAATGCACCCGAAATCGGCACCGTCTTCACCCTGTGGTCGAACAACACTCCGCTGGTTTATCTTGATGTCGATCGCTCCAAGGCCCGTACACTTGGTGTCGAGATTAACGACATCTTCGTAGCGTTGCAGGCCACCTTGGGCAGTTTCTATGTCAACGACTTCAACCGATTCGGACGAGTCTGGCAGGTCAACATCCAAGGCGAGGGCATCGATCGAGACTCACTCAATGATATTGGCCGCATCCACGTCAAAAACAGCAAAGGCGAGATGGTGCCGTTGCAGGGGCTGGTCCAAAACAAGCTGATCGTTGGCCCACAGGCGATCATGCGCTTCAACAACCAAAGAAGCGTCACTGTAAACGGCGGTCCGGCGCCAGGCTTTAGCTCTGGCCAAGCCCTAAATGCGATGGAGCGGATTTCTGAAGAAACCCTTCCGGCCGGCTTTGGCTTCTCGTGGAGCGGCACCGCATTCCAGGAGAAACTCGCAGGCGGTCAGACTGTCATTGCAATCGTTTTGGCGGTCGTATTTGGCTATTTGTTCTTGGTTGGCCTCTATGAGAGCTGGAGCATGCCAGCCGCCGTTCTGCTTTCGGTCGTGGTCGCCGTCGTTGGCGCCTTGTTGACGCTTTGGCTGACCGGACTTCCGAATGACATCTATGCGCAGATCGGTATCGTGCTTCTCATTGGCCTTGCTTCCAAGAACGCGATCCTAATCGTCGAATTTGCGATGGCTAAACGCGACGAAGGTCTGTCAATTCTTGATGCCGGCAAGACGGCCGCGCGCCTGAGAATACGGGCGGTCTTGATGACGGCCTTTTCGTTCCTGCTTGGGCTCATTCCACTGCTCATTGCTAACGGTGCAGGTGAAGCAACGCAGAGGTCCGTGGGCTCCGGCGTATTCGGCGGGATGCTGGCAGCATCGACCATCGGCGTCTTCATGATCCCAATGCTGTACGTGGTGCTTCAGTGGACACGGGAAACCATAAAGGGCTATTTCGGTGGTGCCGGTCCAGCCACTCCGGACTTGGCAGAGAAAACCGCAACTGCTGAGTGAGCTGAAACAGCACAAGATGAACGTACCGGCACAACCTGTAGACGGTTCCGAACTCAGTGACGTGATGGCCTGATGCTACCCGAACTCACCCTGGGGTCGCTCATGATCCTTGCCACCACCGTCATACATGGGATTTTCACAGCGGCCGGCATCGCCTATTTGACGAAGAAGTTCAACAACTGGGGGAGGATTACTTCCGATTGGAAAGCCTCCGTGGTTTTGTCGTTTTTCGTGCTCTGGCTATTTCTGGCAACCGTCCTGGAAGTCTGGATCTGGGCGATTCTCTACGTCGTCATCGGAGCCTTTGAGGACTTCGAAACAGCGCTTTACTTCTCGACCGTCACATTCACCACCCTTGGCTACGGCGATATCGTTCTGGAAAAGGACTGGCGCCTCCTCGCGTCCTTCGAGGCAGCCAATGGACTATTCTTGTTTGGATGGTCTACAGCTTTGGTCTTTGCCGTGGTGCAGTGGGTTTTCGATCTTGGCGACCGCGAGTCCTCAACACCGAGAAAAGACGGCGGCTAAGTTCAAAAACGGATGTTCACGTAGACCCCACCGGAGACTTTCGCGCGCGGGTTAAGAAGCTCTCATTCGCTCAAATCCGGCCGCTAGGTCGGCTTTCAGGTCAGCGACATCTTCAAGGCCGATGTGCAATCGTAGAGCCGGTCCTGCCGAACTCCAGGTGGTCGCTGTGCGGTAAGAGCTGCAATCAAACGGCACGATCAGGCTTTCATAGCCGCCCCAGGAATAGCCCATGCCAAAATACTTCAAGTGATCGAGCATCGCCGCGAGCGCTTCATTCGACACTGGCTTGAGTATGATCGAAAAGAGTCCGGTCGCGCCGAGGAAGTCGCGCCTCCAGATCTCGTAACCGGGTGCGCCGGGCAATGCCGGATGCAGTACTTCGGCAACCTCAGGCCGTTGCGCAAGCCAGCAGGCGATCTCAAGCCCGGATTGCTGGTGTCGTTGCAGCCGAACCTCAAGTGTACGCAGGCCCCGCAGGCCCAAGAACGTCTCTTCCGATCCA
>DAOUZE010000394.1 GCA_030665765.1 Filomicrobium sp. | reverse complement strand
GACGGCGTCTGGCGAGAAGCCTTGTGACTTGAGCAGTTTCCGCATCAGCTTCAAGGCTGCTCGCTTGTTTCGGCGCGATTGCACCAGCACGTCCCGGACCTATCCCTCGCAATCAACGGCACGCCATAGATACATCGTCTTGCCGTTGATCTAGACGAAGACTTCATCGAGATGCCAACGCGTATCAGCACGCGGGTGCGAGCGTCTGAGCTTTCTGGCATAGGCCAAGCCAAACTTCACTGACCAGCGGCGGACCGTTTCATACGAGACATCGATGCGGCGTTGGGACAACATATCCTCGACATCGCGCAGGCTCAGAGGAAAGCGAAAATACAGCCAGACCGCTTGCTGGATCACAGCGGCCGGGAAGCGATGGCGACGATAGGAAGAACTGCTCATCGGACGTTGATAGCATACGGCATCAACTGAACAGCCGCGTTACCGCGACAACACCGATCTTTTGCCGAACCGCGCAGGAATGAGTGTGGGACCTTGGCTCAGTGAAGAAACGCGATGCCGGGTAGCGACTTCCGCGGAACCAGCACTCACCGGCAGATTTCGGGGGTCGTTCGTTCAGATCCGGCTCTCTGAAGGATGAGGATGCTGATGATCGAGAAAGAAGCGGACCATCTCGCGTGAGGCGTCCGGACCACGGGGGTCGGTATAGGAACCCGCCGGGCTGCCACCCGACCATGCATGTCCAGCGCCATGAACCACCCACATCTCGAGCATCGCTCGACCGCTCGCGTCGAAGTGACTGGTTCGGCTGTAGGTGTGCCCACCTGGCACATGCCCGCGTTGGGTTACGGAGCGCAACTCTCTACGACGGGTCGACCGCGACTGGTCGATGACTTGATTGCCGTTGCGCGGATGCACGGTCAGGTCTTTTTCGCCATGAAAGACGATGGTCGGGACAAGCCGGTCGCGGCCATGGAATCCGAAAGAACGAGGTGACCGCTTCGAGGCCAAAGGGGTGCCCTGCCGCATGGCTGAAAACGCAGAAGGAAGGTCGATGGCCGCACCGCACGCAAGACCGGAATGCACGCCTACTGCTGCGTAGATGTCGGGATAGGTTTCGCCCATGATTGCCGCGGCTGCGCCGCCCGCCGATAAGCCAGCCACATAGATGCGCTGCGGGTCGATCGCGTAGTCGCGCGAGATCTGGCGTGTGATGCCGGCGATCAGCGAGGGCTCGCCGCGGCCGCGTTGCTGGTCGCCCGGCTTGAACCAATTCCAGCATTTCGAGACATTGGCGGAGTTCGGCTGCACTGGATAGGCGACAAAGCAGGCGCGTTCTTCAGCCACCATGTTCATGCCTGTCCCGGCGGCGAAGTCGTCGGCTGACTGTGTGCAGCCGTGCAGCATGATGATCAGCGGCATCTGTTGTCCTTGGTAGGCACCGGGAATGTACAGTTTGTAGTCACGGGTGCCGGCTTGGTCCGCAAAGGTGGCGGTCAGGAATTGGCCACCTGTTGGTAGCACAGCAGGGTCGTCCGCCGGCGAGACTGCGGATGAACCGCGGGTTGGCGACAAAGTTGCGCCGATCCGACGAACCTTCTCGATGAAACCATGCAGCCGGTCGGGCATTGGCGGCCGAGCGATGACGCTTGTGTTGCCCGGGGGACCGCCGCCCGTATCTACTTCTTTCCACCCGGCTTGCAAGGATCGTCGACGGGCTGGCACATCGAGCATCTCAGGCGTTACCTCGATGATTTGGGCGGCGCCAAGCGGCGCTGGATCGCCATCGTCGCCAGTCAAGTCGGTGCTGGCGTCTGCTGGTTCCATCCCGCTGCGGAGCAACCGCTGGAGGAGCGTAGTGGCCTCGGTTAGTCGCCCTTCGCGTGTTAGGCGGGTTGCCTCGATCATGTCGGGATGCAGCTTCAGTTTCATTGCGAGTTTCCTATAATCGTAGGCTGACCCTCGTCCTGGTCGAAGGTCTGCCGATCCCATTGGCGATGTCCATCGGATCGGCTCAGCGTGCCCTATCAGATAGGGCGGCTTTCACCTCCGGACTCGCGCGCAACGCGCCCAATACCTCAAGCGATGAAATCGTCGCCCGGGCGAGTTCGGGCGTGACGTCATCAGCGATGCTGGCAAGACCCAGCACGTGGATCTGAAGCGTCTGCCCCGCGGCGCGGACCTCCTCCAGGTCCGCCCGCGTGAAGTGCCGCAGGCCAAGATCCAGTGTTCTGCGGGAAACCGATTGTTTGGTCACCTCAGCATGGCACTCGAGATGGTTGCGGATTGCGGTTCGGATGAAGTCGGTACGGTTGGAGTAGAATTTTTCCGCCACCAAGAGGTCGATGTGGCCCAGGTCGACATAACCCAGGTTGATCGTGATCTTCTCAGAGTCGCCTGCCTTCGGGCGCAGCTCATGAACATTGCCGGCCATAGAGGTTCTCCAAAACATCCTTCTGGATGGTATATGGATGGTTTTGAGCGAATGTTCAAGGGGCGGGCGTCGCACAGCGCCTCTTGGATGTCTCCTTCGGACTCGAAAGCAGACATTGAGATTTGCAGATTTGGCAACTAACGAATTCAACTTATGCGACGTTGCCAACTACGCCCGCCGCACACAGACTGTTTCCAGTCGTTGCAAATCGCATTACGTCTAGTTGTATCGGTCCAGAAGTTGAGGCGAAGGGCCAATGACACCGCTTACAAGTAAGCAAGAAGCCTTTGCCCGCGCGTATGTTGAAATCGGCAATGCGCGCCAGGCGTACGCCACGGCTGGCTACTCGCAGAACAACTCGCTAGCCACGCAGCAGAAGGAAGCACACAAGCTGCTGCATCACCCCCATGTTTCCAGGAGGATTAGCGAATTGCAGGCTAATGCCCGGCGGCGTGCGGAGGCAGAACACGGAGTTACCGTCGACAGGCTTACGGAGATGTATCTGGAAATCTATGAGAGCAGTGAGACGCGGCCTGCGGGCAAGATGCAGGCGATCATAGGCCTGGCTAAGTTGCACGGTTTGATGTGATTGCAATGCGGCACCATCGCGAACGAACCGACGTTTCTCCGCTCGACAGTTGGGATCACCACTTGGAAAGTTGCGGTGGGTTTGTCAAATCGCGAATGGTACTGCTCTCGACCATGCCGGCGCGAACGGCACGCAGCCAGCCAACAGCACGTCATACGTAGCTCGCCGCTAGGGCCAATGCCAGGGCCCAACTAAAACAACAGAGCTAAAACCTAATAAAATCAAATGCTTGATGGGCTTACGTGGCGGAGAGGGAGGGATTCGAACCCTCGATACCCTTGCGAGTATGCCGCATTTCGAGTGCGGTGCTTTCGACCACTCAGCCACCTCTCCGGGCTCCTTGATCACCGGCAGAAGCGCGCTTTTAGCGCCTCGCCATGCTGG
>DAOUZE010000200.1 GCA_030665765.1 Filomicrobium sp. | reverse complement strand
GGGCGGCAAAGAGCCATAGCGACGATGAGTGAGACAGTTGTTGCCCGATTCATGGTTGATATGATCGTCGGTGCTAGTCCGCCGTCCGATTGGGCCTTCACCGATCACGTATTCACGGCCGTGCGGCAGGCGACCGAACCGGCGGGCGAGTAGAAAGGAACGCGAGGCGTGCACCTAGTCATTGCCAACAAGCTCTATTCCTCCTGGTCCATGCGCCCCTGGCTTGTCATGAAGGCCAACGCGATCCCGTTCGAAGAGACGGTCATCCCGATACGACAAGCGGACACCAAAGCCCGGATCAAGGCCTATTCTCCAACGGGATTGGTTCCAGTCTTGATCGACGGCGACGCTGTCGTTTGGGAGAGCGTCGCGATCATCTCACACCTTGCCGATAGGTTGTCCGAGAAACCAATCTGGCCGGCCGCCAGCATGGCTGCCCGTGCTCACGCGAAATCCATCTCGCTAGAGATGCATGCCGGCTTCCGCACGCTTCGCCAATCCTGTCCGATGAATCTCGGAAAGCTCTTCGAGCCACCGCAAATCAACGATGACCTCCGCGCTGATCTCACACGCCTTGAGTTTCTCTGGCGCGACACGCAACAGCGTTTTGGCGGTGAAGGGGGCTACCTGTTCGGTGCCTTTTCCGCAGCGGATGCCATGTACGCGCCAGTGGTCACACGCCTTGATACTTATCAGTTGCCAGTTGCCGAAGACACGCGCACCTACATGGACAAGATTCTCAACAACAATGCTTTCACTGAGTGGAAGCAGCAGGCGCTTGCCGAACCCTGGTCCATTGCCGATTACGAAGCCGGACACACCGTTGTTGAAGATTACTGGACTCCAACCTACAAAGCTTCCATCTAAGCGGCCAAGCCCAAAAACACGAAAACGAGAAGAGACAACGTTAATGGCCCAGCCATACAAACAGTCCCATTATCCCAGCCAGGTCACCAACGAAGAGATTGAGCAACGGACGTTGTCGGTCATCGTCGACAACGAGCCCGGCGTGCTGGCGCGGGTTATCGGCCTGTTCTCTGGACGCGGCTACAACATCGATTCGTTGACGGTGACCGAAACCGAACACGAAAAGCACATTTCTCGGATCACCATCATCACAACCGGAACGCCAATGGTGATCGAGCAAATCAAGCATCAGCTGGAACGCCTTGTGCCAGTGCACCGGGTCCACGATCTAACCCTTGAAGGCGAACCTTTGGAACGTGAACTCGCACTCGTGAAGGTTCAAGGCCGGGGTGAGAAACGCATTGAGGCGTTGCGTATGGCCGAGATCTACCGAGCCAACGTGATCGATGCCTCGACCGAGCACTTCATCTTCGAGATGACAGGGCGCGCCCGCGATATTGAGCAGTTTCTGCAAATCATGTCAGAACTCGGACTTGTCGAAGTCGCCCGCACCGGCATCGCCGCCATTTCCCGCGGCCGCGTCGAAACCGCATAAAGCTCGCAAGCGGCCGGCCTCAGCCGGACTGGCCGCCGCAAACGTCATCGATGGATCCAGCCCTCAGGTGCCGAAACCACCGGAGACCTTGGCAACGGAGTGGGCCTTATACGCCGCCACGGAACTACGCGAAAAATGGAGGGAGAGGTCCTTTTCCGTGTAGGACACTTTCTTGTTGTCGCGAAAACCCGTGGTATCGTCGACCAAGGCGTAAAGAGGTCTGCCGATAATCGCGTCTTCCTCTTTCTCGGGTAGTTCAACGTAGAAACCAAGCAGACGTGGACGGAATTTGTTATTCAGCGTCCGTTCGCAGCTCGGCTCCTTAGCCTTGCAATAGCGCACGTTCTCGTAAATCGCGCTTTCTTCGTTATGGATCTTAATCGCGGTCCGAATGGCCTCAGAGCAGGATTTGAATTCAAACTTCTCATGCTCGGCGCAATCGTTCGTCGACGTGAAGATCCCACGCGGCCCCGTACCATGGGTCGGCTCGCCACCGCCACAGCCTGTCAGGGCGAGTGCCACCAAAACAAGAAAAACAATAGCGGATTTGTTCACCCGTGCCGATGCGATCATCGCTGACGTCCTCCGTTCGCAATGCGCACCATTGTAAAGCGAAGCTGTTGAAAGTCCGTTAACGGCTCATTAGGGCTTGGTTGGAGTGCATTTCGAATTAACGCCTGCAAGGTTTGCGGCATTCGCGTGAACCAGAGCCTCACGAACACACCGGAACCGTTGAAATCCGGTCCCGTTGGGTAGTAGGTTCACGTCTTCACTTCGCAAGCGGACTTCTGGCCCGTTCAGCTGCATGTCAGGCGGCGTGCCGTCCAACACCATTCACAGAAACTTTGCAAAAAGAAAGGGAGCGCCCCATGCGCGTTTTCTATGATCGCGACGCCGATCTCAATCTCATCAAGTCGAAGAAGGTGGCGATCATCGGATATGGATCGCAGGGTCGCGCGCACGCGCTCAACCTGAAGGACAGCGGCGTCGGCGAGATCGCCGTTGCTCTGCGCCCCGGATCGCCGACCGCCAAGAAGGTCGAAGCCGACGGGCTGAAGGTATTGTCTGTCGCGGACGCGGCCAAATGGGCCGACCTGATGATGATGGCGACCCCCGACGAACTTCAGGCCGACATCTACAACGACCACATCGCCGTCAACATCCGCGATGGCGCCGCAATCGCATTCGCCCATGGCCTTAACGTTCACTTTGCGCTGATCGAGCCAAAGGACAGCGTCGACGTTGTCATGATCGCGCCAAAGGGCCCCGGCCATACGGTGCGCGGCGAATACCAGAACGGCGGCGGCGTGCCGTGCCTAATCGCCATACACCGCGATGCCACCGGCAATGCCCACGACCTGGCGCTGTCTTATGCCTGCGGCGTCGGCGGCGGCCGCTCCGGCGTCATCGAAACCACCTTCAAGGAAGAATGTGAGACTGACCTGTTCGGTGAACAGGCGGTTTTGTGCGGCGGCCTCGTCGAGTTGATCCGCGCCGGCTTCGAAACCCTGGTAGAGGACGGCTATGCCCCCGAAATGGCCTATTTCGAGTGCCTGCACGAAGTGAAGCTAATCGTCGACCTCATCTACGAGGGCGGCATCGCCAACATGAACTACTCGATTTCCAACACCGCCGAATGGGGCGAGTACATGTCCGGCCCGCGCGTCATCACGCCTGAAACAAAGCAGGAAATGAAGCGCATCCTGAAAGAGATCCAGACCGGTCAGTTCACATCCGAGTGGATGCAGGAATGCAAGGCCGGCCAGGCGCGCTTCAAGGGCATCCGCCGCGTCAACGACGCCCACCAGATCGAGGAAATCGGCGCCAAACTGCGCGGTATGATGCCCTGGATCAAGGACAAGGCCCTGGTCGACAAAAACCGCAACTAAGTTGCATTTTCGACTGTTCCGAACACAACTAAATAGGAGCCGCAGGAATTATCCTGCGGCTTTTTGCGTCCACACTACCCATCCGGGTAGTCCTAATTTTCAGTGCGGGTGAAGCGAGGTGTCGCGCGTCAAATGTGCGCTGCAGCAAGCGCAATGCTGCTCCGCAACACGAGCCCTACCTCGTTGGAATCGAATAAATTAACTATCTCCTCAGGCCGGAACGAGAATTGTTGCGGAACACCGGTCGCGCCAATTCGAAATCGCCTTTTAAGGAGACAACATCATGCGTGCACTCATCCTCGCCGCTTCCCTTGCAGCCACCTTGGGCGCAGCCGCCCCAGCCATCTCAGGAGAGACCGGACGCGTTGTTCTCGATCCCGCCAAGGGCCACAGCCTTGAAATCGGTTCTGGGAAGGCTGTCGGCTACTACCTCGCCAAGGACGGCAACTGCAAACTGACCCTGACATTCGCGCCGAAAGGTAATACCGAAGGCGTCAAGGGTGCAGGCACCCGCGTCAGCTTCCTGGTTGCGCCAGGTGACAACGGCGTGGTTGAAAGCCCCGAAGGCAAATCGGTCATGTTCTTCTGCGAACGCGACGCCAAGCACATGTCGGTTGTCCCATTCAAGCGCATCGCTTACGTCGCTCCCAAGGCCAGCTAAGCCATAGGCGAGCCGACTAAACACCTGACATAGAAAAGTGGTGGGGCTGACATTTCAGTTCCGCCGCTTTCTTTTATTCAAGCCCACCGGTTTCGCATTGTTGGGCTCGCGGCTTGAACGAACACACTCCGACACCAGGCTCAGGCAGCAGCGTCTATTGCCGCCACCAACGCACTCTCAAAGATGCGCCGCCCATCGGTTCCACCCAACGGCTTTTCAAAAAGTCGCTCTGGGTGCGGCATCAGCCCGAGGATACGGCCCGTAGGATTTGTAATACCAGCAATGTTGCGCTGCGAGCCGTTGGGATTGTCCGCTTCGGTGAGTTCACCATCCGCATCGCAATAGCGGAAGGCGACGAGATTCTCGCCCTCCAGCCGGTCCAGCGTCTCCTGGTCCGCGAAGTAATTGCCATCGTGATGGGCGATGGGGATGCGTAGGACCTCCCCCCCCCGATAGCAGCCCGTGAAATACGTCTCATGGCTATCGCAGCGTACATGAACGTCCCTGCACACGAACAATAGCGAGGCATTGCGCATCAATGCTCCCGGCAGCAGCCCCGTTTCCAAAAGAACCTGGAATCCGTTGCAAATGCCGATGATCGGCGTGCCGGTTTTCGCCTTGGCGATCACATCCCGCATAATCGGGGAGTGGGCCGCCATGGCGCCGCAACGCAAGTAGTCACCGTAGGAGAAGCCGCCAGGCAGGATCAGAAAGTCGCTTGCTGGAACTTCGCTTTCGCCGTGCCAGACCATGTTGACCTTGGCGCCGACCGCCTCGGTGGCGACCTTGACGTCGCGGTCGCAGTTGGAGCCGGGGAAGACAATGACGGAGGCGCGGATCATTCTTTTTGTTCCGTTTCGGTCGTTTCGCTGGCGTCGTTCTCCAGCAATTTGCAATCACCTCGTTCGAGGCCGGAGAGCTGTTTCTTCGTAAAGAACGAAGCCTTCAGCTCCAAGCTTGCCGGGTTCAAGCTGATCAGCACGAGGGTCGTGGTCTCGTCAAGCTGCGTCAACGCCATTGGCTTCGGTGACCACAACTGAATGGAACCGTCCTTGGCTCGATTGAACGGACAATTCGGTGTGCAGAATTCTTTCGTCAGCACTGCGAACGAGGACGCGTGATCGTTTTCAGTCGCAGTGGCCTGCCAACGCCCAGAGCCTTCCGGCTTCGCCGCATCGTCAAGCTCCAGCTTCAAAACGACTTCACCCTTGCTAGCTTCAAAGGGCTCGGTATCAAGTTTTACAGCACTCGTTTCACAAGACAGCGACAGCGGTTTCAAAAGATCGAGTGAGCGCGCTTCAACGATCCCAATCGACGCCAATCCAGCGAATAACGCCAATAAAAGCTTCCAACGCCGAAACCTCATTGAAGCACCACGATGGCGACCACTACGGCGAAGATCAGCGGCAACAGGATATAGATCGCCGCCTTCAGCAGTATGAAGCGCACGGCCTCGCCAGCTTCGCCGCTTCGCGCGGCTGGATCAGGTTTGCGCATCGGCCTGCTCCTAGCACGTCGGGGAACCGTGAACCGTCAGCCCACCAACTCAAACGAGTAATTCTCGATAACGGTATTGGCGAGCAGGCTCTGGCACATGCGTTCGACCTCCGCGCGAGCGGCTGTCTCGTCGGCAGCCGCGAGGTCGAGTTCGATGAGCTTGCCCTGGCGGACGTCGGAAACGCCAGCAAAGCCGAGCGCACCGAGCGCATTTTCTATTGCCTTGCCCTGCGGATCGAGGACGCCGTTTTTCAAGGTAATCCTGATAAGCGCTTTCATTTCCCACCGGTCAATGGAGTGTGATTCAAACAGTACAAAAGCGGCACCGTCCTGCGCCGACCGCAGGACGGCGTTTGCATCAATGAGGTTTGCCGGATGGCGAGTTCGACGACACCAACACCGGCGTTGCGCCGACCATGGGGCGGTTCTCGTTTAGGATGCCGAGACGGCGGGCAACTTCCTGGTAGGCTTCCAGCATACCGCCGAGATCCTGCCGAAAGCGGTCCTTATCCAGTTTGTCGTTGGTCTTCACATCCCACAAACGGCAACAGTCCGGGCTGATCTCATCCGCCAGCACGATGCGCACCAAATCGTTTTCCCACAGCCGGCCGAATTCGACTTTGAAGTCGATCAGGCGAATGCCGATGCCGAGGAACAAACCGACGAGGAAATCGTTGATGCGCAACGCCAGCTGCATCATCTCGTCGATCTCTTGTGGAGCCGCCCAGCCAAACGCCGTAATGTGCTCTTCAGAGACCATCGGGTCACCGAGCTTATCGTCCTTGTAATAGAATTCGATAATCGACCGCGGCAGCGCGCTGCCCTCCTCGAGCCCCAAACGCTTGGCCAGCGATCCGGCAGCGACATTCCGCACGACCACTTCAATCGGGATAATCTCGACTTCGCGGATGAGCTGCTCGCGCATGTTCAACCGGCGGATGAAGTGCGTTGGCACGCCAATCTCGCCAAGCTTCATGAAGATCAGCTCGGAGATCCGATTATTGAGGACACCCTTGCCCTCGATCAATGCGTGTTTTTCTGCGTTGAAGGCTGTAGCGTCGTCCTTGAAGTGCTGGATAAGCGTACCTGGTTCCGGGCCCTCATAGAGGATCTTGGCTTTGCCTTCGTATATGCGGCGGCGCCTGTTCATGCCTGGTCCTTTAAGAATGATCGAGCTCATGACACATACTTATTGTTATTA
>DAOUZE010000280.1 GCA_030665765.1 Filomicrobium sp. | reverse complement strand
TCGCACGTTGTTGTATTGGCGGATCCACTGTTTGATCACGATCTGCTCCTGCCGGGTGGTTGCGAATGACTCGGCGTTGAGCACCTCGCGCCGCAGCGTACCGTTGAAGCGCTCGTTATATCCGTGCTCCCAGAGCGACCCCGGATAGATCTGGATGGGCTGGATGCCAACGCCTGAGAGCCAGTCCAAGAACGGCGCTGACGTGAACTGCAGGGTGCTGCGGGCCAAACCAACAACACAGCAGGTGTGTCGTTCCGCCGTGCCAAGCTTCTGGCGTGTGTGAACGACAGCAGCTCTGAGATCGTCACGCGTCAGGCCTTGGGTTTTAGAAAATCAATGCTCTCTTTGAGGATCAGCTTGTCCAACTCAAGGTCAGAAACGATCTTCTTCAGCTGCTGGTTCTCTTTCTCAAGGGCCTTCAGCTCAACCAGCTGCGATCGTCCCATGCTGCCGAACTTCTTGCGCCACGCCTAGTATGTCGCATCGCTAATCCCCACGGCCCGGCACGCCGTCGCAACATCCGAACCAGACGCCAACTGCACCTCTATCTCGCGCAATAACTTCAAACAGTCTTCGTCCGAATAACGCTTTCGGGGCCATCGGATGCTCCTCTCATTGGCAGCATAATAAGGGCCCAGTTTCAAGGGGCAGTGAAAGATTCGCTCAATCAGAATGGTACCGTTTTGGGGTAAACAGACCAATGCGAGGGCTAACTAGGCGGTCCTCGACCAAGCCGCTTTCACGCGAGCGACCAGCAAGCCTAAAAAACCCATTGCTAGCAACATCGACCAGGGCAGATGCAGTTTGTTTACGTCATCTCCAAGCCAGAGGATGGTGGCATATGCGTCCAGCGCCCAAGAATTCGGCGTTACCCAGCCGATGGTTTGCACCTCCTCTGGCATCATAAAGCGCGGCACCATGCTGCCCCCAATCGCGGACAGTACAACGACAAGCATTTGCCCCAGTGTCTCGGCCTGACGTTTTGTCCTGAGGAACGTAATAAACGCTATCATCAAACCGGCGCATGCGATCGACACGCAAGCTGTGGTAATCGCCCAGTTCGTCAAATGAGCGGGCAGATCGACATCGAAGACGATCCACGCCATCAAAAAGACAAGGCTAGTTTGTACAAATCCCAAAATCGCAATGAACAGAAACTTGCCATCAATTACTACTCCCGCGCCGCCGGGGCCCGATACAATTCTCTCTAGTAAGCCCTGCTCTCGCTCTTCCAGATAGCTCGCCGCCGAGGTGAGGGCGGAATACAAAACAAACATCACTGATACCGCACCAGCATAGTAGGCCGCCGCAGTGAATTGCGATCCCGACGTCGTTGCCATCGATCGCTCAAACAATTCTGCTTCTTCCCGTCTCGGCCGCGAACCCAACTCAAGGGCTGCTTGCTGCAGATTGGCCTGCACCATCGTGGTCGCGATTTCGCGTGCCGGGTCCGTTATCAGTTCAAACATCGGCCGCTCAGGCAGAACGCCCGCTGCTTCGCTCAAAATTTGCTTTCGAATAACGAGGCCCACGTCAGCGCGCCCGTCTCGAACGGCAAGAACCACGCGCTCGCGATTATTGTCCACAAAGCTGCCGACCCGAAGCGAATCCGATGACTTGAGTTGGTCGACGATGCGCCCACTGATATCATCCTGCCGGAGATCCGCGATGCTCACCTTTACCGCTAGCTGGCCGCCGCTGGCCGCGGCCAACGCGACGGCGAAGATGGCAAACACTAGACCTGGTAGAATGAAGCTCATGGCTAGAGCGCCACGGTCGCGCATCAGGCTTAGCAGCATGATTTTAAAGACTGCGCCTCGCATAAATACGCCTCCTAGGTCTCGGCCATGAACTGCGCGACTAACGTATCAAGATTAGCGTCGCGGATAGTAAACTCCTCTGCGTACAGATTTCCTATGGCGAGCTCATTCATGAGCCAAGGCAGCGCACTCTCCACCGGGCTGACAAGACCGGACCAGACATCGCGCGTCTCATCAGGAAGCAGGCCGACGCTGAACAAAATATCGTCGAGTCTGTGCTTGGTCTGCCCACCACGGAATATCGGCCGTACCAAACGAATTTCCCGGCAATGTCCGAAGACGTTGGTCAGAAGTTCCGCGCGCGTTCCGACCGCGCGTATGCGACCTGCAACCATCACCGCAATCCGATTGGCCAGCAGTTCGGCTTCTGCTGTGTCATGCGTGATGAGAAGAGTTCCAATACCTTCGCTGCTGAGCTTTCCCAGGATATCAACGACCAGCCGCCGAGAAGTGAAATCAAGTCCGGCCGAAGGTTCATCAAGAACCAGTAGGCGGGGTTTATGCATCAGCGCGACGGCAATATTCACGCGCCTCCGCATTCCGCCCGAGAGCGCTTTCACGGGGTCGTCAATGCGACTTGTCAGGCCAACGAGATCCAAAAGGTGGCGGAGCCGCGGGGCAATATCGCGGGAGCGCACTCCCATCAGCGCGCCGAAGGCCGAGAGGTTTTCACGTGGCGTCAATCGTTCATAGAGAGTGATCTTCTGAGGCACGAATCCGATGGACCTCCGCGCACGACTGCTGCGCGCTGGATCTTCGCCTGCTACCCTGATGCTACCGCCCGACCGCGACACTCGGCCCGTCAGCGCCCTGACAAGGGTGGACTTGCCGGCGCCGTTAGGACCGAGCAGTGCAAGAATTTCGCCGGAGCAAATTGAAAGGCTGACGTCGGAGACGATACGCTGACCACCTAGATTGACGCATAAGCCAGCGGCGTCCGCAACGCAGTCACCTTTTGTTGCCATGCGCTAACGTATCCAATTATTTCGAGAGCGTCCGAGAAGATAGATCAAGTGTCTCGTAACGGGTCCAGCGTGCCTACGGATTATCATTCCGGAACTGAAATGTGGAGAACGCTTCTATTCTTGGAGGAGGGTCGACTACTCTCAAATTCGGCCTTGTGGTCGCGATCACACGATATCATGGCGCGCGAAGTCAGACCTGGAGTATTTCTTCTGTGAGCAATGTATGTAACCTCGTAAGTTATAATGAGGACTGTTCTGCTTGTTTGGCGTCTTCGTACATCTCCCTTGGCATGCTCCCCTGTGTCACTGCCCCGCGCATTGCAGGGCTCTCGACATGACGCTGATCAATTCTATCAAGTCCTCGATTCTTCAATGCCAAGTCCGCTTCTTGATCAAAGCAGACAAACGTGTCGCGCGGCACGATGGTCTGCTTCCGAAGGCAAAGCCGAACAGGGATGGGCTTGTGTTGGTCAGAGGCCGGCCATGTCTGCTTTGATCAAGAAGCACACCTTTGAATGATACACACCACATGGAAAGTTGGCATTGATAGTGGACAACGCGGAAGTTCGGCCGCTATGGCCATTTTGAAAGCCAACCGAGTTTGCGGCCCCGCGCCGCTACAATCTCCGGTCGTTAGCTTTCAGGGGAGCGGCCAAAATCCAGGTGATCGAAGTGGGAAACCGACTGAGCTTTTTTGCGTTATGTTTGTTGGGCTGTTCAGTTTTGGGATGGCCCATGTCTAGTCAGGAACTTAGACCGGACCTTAGACCGAACATAATTGGCAAGGACGACCGTGTACGTGTTGATAAGAAAGGCCCGCCGTGGGACGCTATCGGGCAGGTGAATATCTCTGGCTATCGAATGCATGTGGCGTGCACGGGCACACTGGTGGCACCGAATCTGGTCGTGACGGCTGCGCACTGTGTAATGGACCAATGGAAGAAAGTTCCGCATCCATTGCATCACATCCACTTCCTCGCTGGCGTCCGAGGTTCGAAGCATAAAGGGCACGCGACTGCCAAATGCCTGCGTTTCATTGATGGGTACAATTACATCCCGCCTCCACGTTCGCGAGCCGAAGGACTAGCAGAGGAAGCTTTCACGAAAGATGTTGTAGTCATCGAGCTGTCAGAGAAACTTGCAGTCGAGCCAGCGGCGTTGGCTTCAGGGCTGAAGATGCGAAGCGGGATCGATCTAGTTCACGCGGCGTACTCGGCAGATCGAAGGTACGCCCTTTCGGCTCATTTCGGCTGCCGCCTCAATTTAATTAGATACGACACGAGTTTGTGGCGCACGAGCTGCGATACACATCCGGCCAGTTCCGGCGGCCCGATTTTTGTTCAAGATAATGACAAACTGAAAGTCGCAGCAATTCTAAGTGGAGGAAACATTTTCTCGAGTATTGGCGTGCCTATTTCAAAATGGGAGCAGCTCGTCAAAGCACCTTCATGTTCTTGATGCAGGAGCAGCCTCACGCGGGCATTGTCACATTAAGCGAAATTGGCCCAATATGGACAGTCGACCGGCAGGCTAACCCTTTCAAATATCATGCGTCCAAATCAGCGGCTGTCGGCAAATTCCAGTAAATCAGACTTAATGTGACAACGCCATCTACGGCCTGCGTCATACTGCGATTTGCATGAGAATTATTCTGAGCCATGGGCAGGTGAACATCTTCAACCTGGCCAAGAACGCCGGCACCAGCGTCAATCAGATTGAGCACTTCTATGCTAGGCACCTGCCGCTTTCGCGAGAGATGGCTAAGAACCTACAAAGCTTCGGGGACGGGTAGTTCATTAAATATGCATTGGCGGCGTCGCCAGTCACGCACAATCAATTGCCCAAAGCTTGATGTCTGGACCAACCTCGGAGTGAGCTCCACAGGCGGCCGGATGTGAACTGAGATACTGGCGCCGTTATTGGGGGCAGGCCAGGCCGGGAGGATCGCCCTTTCGGTTTCTGTGTTTCAGTAATACGATCACGATGACAGCATCAGGAAACCCAGACGGCAGGGTCACGCATCCATGGTCAGCCTCAAGACGTTTTATGACGAGCATCCAATCAACGAGTCGGAGATCCTGGAAAAGGTCGAACGCGAAGGCATCGCGCGCGCCGAAATCAAGCC
>DAOUZE010000442.1 GCA_030665765.1 Filomicrobium sp. | reverse complement strand
CAGCTCTGCCTCCCTTCTCAATCAGATCGTACTGCTCCTTGGGATCCATCAGCAGATTGTAGAGTCGCGGTATCCCGGGCTGTTCAATGACCGAACGCATTGTCCCCTGGACAGCAAAGTGCAGCTTCCAATTGCGCCACTTGTAGGCCTGTAGCAGATCGCCGTTATAGACCGGGAAACCTTCACGGGTCGACTTGTTATTTTTCCCGGTAAGGAAGTCATATTGATCCACGCCATCGATGATACGGTCAGTCGGAACTTTAGCGCCAGTAATGCGGGCGATGGTTGGATAAAGATCCATCGTGTGTACGATTTCATTGCTGATCGCACCCGGCTTTATTTTACCCGGCCAGCGGATCAGGAACGGTGTTCGCAGCGATCCTTCCAGCGCGGTGAAATAAGTGCCGCGCCAGGGCCCTGCGGTGCCATGGTGGGGAAAAATCTCTTCCGGGCCATTCTCGCTCATCCAGATGACCACCGTATTGTCGCGGATCTTCAGCTGGTCGATGGCATTGAGGATTTGACCCGCCCGGTGATCGACTTCCGCTAGGACATCGGCCCAGTTGCCATTGCCGGTTTTACCCTCGAAGTTCGGATGCGGAATCGTCGGCAGATGGACATGGGTGAATGGAACATAGGCGAAGAACGGTTTGCCGGCCTCAACGCTGCGTTTCATGAAGCCGGTGGCCCGCTCGGCGATTTCTGCGTCGATGAGGCGCCGCGCCTTGCGGTCATAGATCTTCACTTCTTCCGGTACCTGTCCCGTCACACTCTGCACAATGTGCGGGACGTCCACGGCCTTCGGATCGAACTGGTATCCTTCCGTGTAAAGCGACTCATCGGTCGTGTTGGCAATGCCGTACCATTCATCGAAGCCTTGATCGGTCGGGAACCGCCCATTGACATCGCCGAGATGCCATTTGCCGAACATGCCCGTGGCATAGCCGTGCTCGGAGAGCATTTCCGCCATCGTGATTTCCCACTGCGTCATGCCATAGAGCTGGCCCCAGACGACCTTGGTAGTGCCGGACCGGATCGGGTGTCTGCCAGTCATGAGCGCCGACCGACTGGGCGTGCATTGGGTTTCCACATTGAAATTAAGCAGCCGCATGCCCTCTGCAGCAAGCGCATCGAGACGTGGGGTTTCGGCGCCGCGCAAAATGCCGCCACCATATACGCCAATCTCGCCCCAGCCGAGATTGTCCATCACAATGAGGACGATATTTGGCTTGTCCTCAGCCCTGACAGTCTGCGCAGTGGTCGGCATGGCCAACACTGCCAACAAGAGAAAAATAATCCGCATTTCTAGGACCTCTGACCCCACCAACTCAAATCGATTAAAGAGAACTCTCAACGTTGCCCGGCCATGTTCGGCAAATTTCGTGACAGGTCTAGCGTATATATCTGCATTCCGCCTCGGGTCATTAGCGGGCATTCTGTGGCTATTCCGCAAGGGTCCGCTTCCAGCGGCACAGCGGAACATGCCTGAGCTGTGTCGGTCAGACGACCACCTTGTCGGCTTTGATCAATAAGCGGACGGAAACAGTTTTTCCTAACTGCGCTCAATCGTGAGCTTGGCACCAACCCGCAAGAGGCATCCGCTTCTTGCCGATAAGCAGACATGCCCGGGCGCTGCTTGATCAGCCCGGACAGGGCCAAAACCTGAAAGTGTCGCTTCGAGAAGAATGGTCGGCTCGTCCTCTTTCTACCGGCGTCCCCTCGCTCTGCGGGAGTATACTTGGCTGGCCATAGCTGTGCCGTCACCTAAGTGTTGCACAGTATCCGCGCCTGGCCGCATGATGAGACATTATGATTGATAGAGATCCGACGTTGGCACCAGCGCGTCCACGCCGGTCGTGGTTTCGACTTGTGGTGGCGATTGTCGCCTACACCGCGTTGCTCTCACTTGGTTACTGGGGCAGCGGTTGGTTGGCAGAGGCTCTTGGACTTAGGCCCGGCGATGACGCTCTAATAGTCAACGATGGGGCAATTTGGCTTGGCATCTCTGCGTACGCACTGCTGCTGGCGACACCATTCGTTCCAGGCATCGAGATCAGTCTCGGATTGCTCGCCACCTTCGGCAGTGCCGTTGCCGTACAGGTATATTTAGCCACAGTCGCAGCGCTCGTCCTTTCATATTCGGTCGGTAGGATCGTACCATCCGCTATGCTCTCGGCGTCGTTTCTATGGTTCGGCTTGACCAGTGCAGATGCACTTGTGAAGCGCCTAGGTCCTCTATCACAGAAAGAGCGGCTAGCATTGCTCGTTGACCAAGCACCCCACCACTTTGTCCCTCCTCTCTTGCGATATCGCTACGTCGCGTTGGTGGTTGCATTCAACCTACCAGGAAATGCAATTCTTGGCGGCGGTGGGGGGATTGCCCTTCTTGCCGGACTTAGCGGTGTGTTTTCGTCTCCGCTGTACGTTATTGCTGCGAGCGTCGCGGCGCTTCCGGTTCCTTTGGCCGCGCTGCTGATGGGCCGCATCTTCTAACGCGAAACAAACCGGGTGCTGAGCCGCATACTAGCCCAGCAAATCGAGTTTCCGAGGTAGGGCAGAACATGCTTGAGCTGCGTTGGTGGAGAACGCTCCGCAACGTAGTTCTATTCCTGCGACAAATCGGACCAGTCGGGGGGGCACTTTGAGAATTATCAATCGGGTTTATCTGCAACCTTAGTAAAATTGTTTTGGCTTCAAGAGCAGCGCTGGATTATCAGCTGACCCCCGTGCTGATCAACCCCGTCAGCGCCAAGCTGAGGAGCCACATCGATTACTGTCGCGATCGATACT
>DAOUZE010000207.1 GCA_030665765.1 Filomicrobium sp. | reverse complement strand
CCCGCGATGATACCCGAGAAAGCGAATGCCGCCACCGCATAGCCGTTAGCGATCGTCGGCTGTCCACCGCTTTCGCTTACATAGAGCGCTGCAAAGCCCAACAGCGCGACCGCTAGACCGGCGAATACGTAATAGGCCCAGCCCTGAACGCGCCGAACGACGCCGAACAAAACGACGACCGCCGCGAACGGCAATGAAAACATGGCCGATTGAGTCGCCGCCGACAACGTAATCGCCGAAGCGAAGGCAATCCGTTGCCAGCGTCGGTCGCCCTCCAGACCGTAAATATCGGCCGGCGTAATAACGAACAGAACCTGAGTTAGAGCGCCAACCAGACAGGCCAGGACAAAACCAAACAGGATGCGAACCATCGCCGCGAACATTGGACACCCAATTTGCGAGAGTTTTCAGATTGATCCAGGTTCTGAGGTTATACGCAGCCATCCACGTCCGGCAAATCCGCAAGCCCAACCGACTGCCGATATCTCGATTCAAGCCGTTCGCCCGGCAACAAGCCAGTAAACCAACCCACCCGCGAAGCCCGCGACCGCAAATACCTGCCACAGCACCGCGGGTCCGCCAGCGCTGCCCTGAGCGATAAGCGGGGTCACCGCCATCGAGGCACCTCCGCCAATAATGTAATAAAGCGCGGAGCGAATCCGGGCGACCTCTCCGACAATCGCAAAAACAAGCGCCGGAATAATCGTGAAAGCGGCAACCAATGCCGAACCTTGCTCGATGAAAGCCATGACCTGTTCAAAGCTTTCAACGCCCGCTTCGTCCGCGTGAACCGTTTGCGTGATCCGCTCAAGTCCAAGCGTCAACAGCACAAACCCCGCCGCGAGCATTCCCAAAAAAAAAGCGATGGGCACCAGCAGCATCCGCCCGACAGTCTTCCAGAACACCCCTAATCCCCGCTCGATATGGTGGCCTTGGTCCTCTCGGAAGCGCGAAGTTTCACGCTAGCCGACTTGAGCTGCCCGCACGCCGCCAGAATATCCCGCCCGCGCGGCGTCCGCACGGGACTAGCATATCCCGCCTTGTTGACGATCTCCGCGAAACGCTCGATTTGCTCCCAATCCGAACATTCATAAGCTGCCCCCGGCCAGGCATTGAATGGGATCAAGTTGATCTTCGCCGGGATACCCGCAAGCAACTTCACCAACGCCCGAGCATCTCCGGGACTGTCGTTGACGCCCTTGAGCATCACGTATTCGAAGGTTATGCGCCGCGCATTCGTCAATCCCGGGTAATTGCGGCAGGCTTCCAACAGGTCCTTGATCGGGTATTTCCGATTGATCGGTACCAACTCATCGCGCAGTTCGTCGTTAACCGCGTGCAGCGAAATGGCCAGCATGGTGCCCGCTTCCGCGCCCCAGCGCCCGATCTCCGGCACCACCCCCGACGTCGACAACGTGATCCGCCGCCTCGAATGCGCCAACCCGCCGCTATCCGCGGCGATTTCTATCGCCTGACGAACATTTTCGAAGTTGTATAGCGGCTCACCCATGCCCATCAGCACAATGTTGGTGATCTTGCGCTCGGAATCCGGCAGCAAACCACCATCTTGCGGTGCTTCCGCTCCCGGCCAGTCGCCGATACGGTCCCGCGCCAGCAGGATCTGCCCGACGATCTCCCCATGGGTCAGGTTGCGCACCAGCCTCTGTGTGCCGGTATGGCAAAACGTGCAAGTCAGCGTGCAGCCGACCTGGCTGGAGATGCACAAAGTGCCACGGTCCGCCTCAGGGATGTAAACGGTCTCCACTTCGGGAGCCTCCGCTTCGTCGCCTCGTTTCGGCAGACGCAGAAGCCATTTACGGGTTCCGTCCTGCGAAACCTGCTCGGTAACGATCTGCGGCCGCTCGAGCGAGAATGCCTCCGTCAACTTTGCGCGCAGATCCTTGGAAACATCGGTCATTTCAGCAAAAGCGCTGATCCCGCGTGCATAAATCCAGCTCCAAAGCTGGCTTGAGCGCATGCGCAATTGCCTGTTGGGAACACCAAGCGAACCGAGCGCCTCGATCAGCTCCGCATGGCTTGCGCCAGCCAGCGTCGGAAGCGCTACGGTCTCATCTGCGCCCGTCGCATCGCAGGCCTGCAGGTTATTGAGGATCAGCACCATCTCTTGGCTTCTTTTTCTTTCTGGCTACAAACGTCGAGGCCTCCCTCGGAGACGCTATACATAGCCGACCCGCGCCGAAGTACCAGTCACCCACTGTCGTTTCGGCGATAAACGCCAGCACGTCTTTAAGACAGATGAAGAGCCCGCAAATGACAGCCCAACCGGACACCCGCACGAAGATGCCGCCAAACGGCAATCTTACGATCGCGATCTATCTCGCGGTAACCGGACTGTCCGCGGCTTGCGGCCTCGTTATCGAAATCGTCGCCGGTCGTATGATCGCGCCCTACCTTGGAATGTCGCTTTACACCTGGACCGCCGTTATTGCCGTCGTATTGGCGGGCTTCTCGGTCGGGCACTGGATTGGTGGATGGCTTGCCGAGAAGCCATCCGGGCCTGCCCGCAGTGCGGTTGCCATAAGCCTCTGCCTTGCCGGACTCAGCGCCGCGCTGAGCCTCGTCTTGCTGCGCACGCTATCCGGGCCGGTCATCGCAATCGGCTTGCCGGCCGTGCCGACTATCCTTTTGCTAACTTTCGTGCTCTTTTTTCCGCCGAGCCTTTTCGTCGGCATACCTTCACCAGTATTAACAAAACTGGCGATCGATGAAGCACCCAGTCGCATGGGTACACTACTTGGCGCCTTTTACGCGGTCGGCGCATTCGGCTCGATCGTCGGCACGCTGGCGGCAGGATACGTGTTCATCTCTTATTTCGGCTCGATCCGCACAATCCTGACCGTCGCTCTGCTCTACCTGATGATGGCGGCTATCCTTTTCGCACTTGATCGACGCTGCAAGAAGAAACCTCTCTTGGCGAGACAAACCGTTGTCCCGGCCGCAATCATTGTACTGCTTTTCGGCGGCGTCATCCTATCAGGCCGCGCTGTCAGCGCCTTTGTCGATAACTGCACCAAAGAGAGCGCCTATTACTGTATCCGCGTCATCGACATCAGCGGCGATATCGGCATCCCGGCCAGGACCATGGTCCTTGACCATCTTGGCCACGGCACCAACTTGCGCGATCAGCCTGGCATCTTGCTGACGCCCTACGTCGAAGCCCAGGATGCGCTTGTCAAAGCCCATTTCCAAGCCCCGCAAGAACTCAACGCCTTCTTTATCGGTGGAGGCGCCTACACGCTTCCGCGCGCCTGGCTGGCCCGCTGGCCGAAGGCAAAAATCACCGTCGCCGAAATCGATCCCGCTGTTACAGAGCTTGCCAAACAATCGTTCTGGCTGAACGGCGACCCAAGGTTGACCATCGAGCATCAGGACGCCCGGCGCGCACTGGCATCCGAACCTGAAAAAAGTTTCGACGTCATAGTTGGCGATGCCTTTCACGACATCGCCGTGCCACAGCATCTGGTCACACGCGAGTTCTTCGCACTGATCGCCAACCGCTTGAAAGGCGATGGCGTCTACCTGATGAACGTCGTCGACAACGGCAGCCAGCCAAGGCTGACGCTGTCCATCCAGCGCACCCTCAAATCCGTTTTTCCCAGCGTTGAGCTCTGGCAACCGTATGGCCAGGGGACCCGCCAGACATTCGTCCTAATCGCCGCAAAGACGCCGACACCAAAGAAGACGCTTCACTCTCGCGTCGACCCGGAATCCTCCTGGCAAAGGATGCCGGAGGACGAAATAGCAAAATTGCAGCAGCTGACCGAACCAATCATACTCACAGACGACTTCGCCCCCGTCGACCGGCTTATCGGGGTGGAGTGACTGTCACGACGGCTTCTTACGGCCTTACAAAATGAACCGTGACAAGTCTGCGTCCTTGGCCAATTCACCGACACGGTCGTCGATATAGGCGGCATCGATTACGACCGTCTCACCACCGCGGTCGGAGGCCTCGTAAGAGATTTCATCTAACACGCGCTCCATCACCGTCTGCAGACGCCTCGCACCGATGTTCTCGACCGAGTCGTTAACCGCAACCGCCGTATCGGCTAACGCATCAACGGCGTCAGCCGTGAATTCCAGCACCACGCCTTCGGTCCCCATTAAAGCCACGTATTGCTTAATGAGACTGGCCTCGGTCTCCGTCAAAATGCGACGGAAATCCTCACGCGTGAGCGCCCGAAGCTCGACTCGTATCGGCAGCCGCCCTTGCAGCTCCGGCAGCAAGTCGGACGGCTTAGAAACGTGAAAGGCACCTGATGCGATAAACAGGATGTGGTCGGTCTTCACCGGGCCATGCTTGGTCGCCACCGTCGTACCTTCGATCAGCGGCAGCAAATCGCGCTGCACACCTTCACGGCTGACATCACCGGTAACCCGCCCCGCACCATCTGATCGCGAGCAGATCTTGTCGATCTCATCCAAGAAGACGATACCGTTGTTTTCGACGGCCGCGACGGCTTCCGACGTGATCTCTTCCTGATCGATCAGCCGGTCGCATTCCTCATTGATAAGGAGATCATGGCTCTGCTCGACGGTGATGCGCCGTTTCTTCGTACGCCCGCCCAGAGCCTTGCCCAACATGTCGTTGAGATTGATGGCGCCGAACGATCCACCGGGCTGTCCGGGCAATTCAAACATCGGAAGACCACCTGAAGTGTCGGTGATATCAATCTCGACTTCCTTTTCGTCAAGCTCGCCGGCCCGAAGCTTGCGGCGGAAGCTATCCCGCGTCGCAGGCGACGCCGTTGCGCCGACGAGGGCATCAAGAACGCGTTCTTCCGCAGCCTTTTCCGCAGCTGCTTGAACGGTCTTGCGTTTCCCGTCCCTGACAAGCCCAATGCCGATTTCAACGAGGTCGCGCACAATGCTTTCCACGTCGCGTCCGACATATCCAACTTCGGTGAACTTCGTCGCTTCGACCTTCAGGAAGGGCGCGCCGGCCAGTTTCGCAAGCCGTCGCGAAATCTCCGTCTTGCCGACACCCGTCGGACCGATCATCAGGATGTTCTTTGGCAGCACCTCATCCTTCAGGTCGCCAGTCAGCTGCTGCCGGCGCCAACGGTTGCGCAGAGCTATAGCAACGGCTCGCTTGGCGTCGTTCTGACCGATGATGTAGCGGTCAAGTTCGGATACGATTTCGCGGGGAGAAAAGTTGGTCATGAGTCTCGCTAGTTTTCTGGCGGCCGATAGCATATGAGAAGCGTGCCACCACTTACATTCTTCCAGATTGCAAATGGGACAAACCCGGCACTTTTGTAAGTGGCGATTGCACGAACATTGCGCAAATCCGGGTCAACGAAGAGGTTGCAGCCTCCTTTGCCGCGGAGCCGTTCTGTAAAGCTCCTGATAATTGTCACGCCAAAACCCTGGCTTGTCTTATGGCTTGGGCAAACGAAAATATCGACCCCGACCGCATCATACGGAAATTCCTGTTGCCGCGGCTCTTCATCAAACTCCGACGGCAACCAGCTTTGAATATAGGCCGTCTGCACGTTGTTGATCGAGGCAACATAGCCGACCGCCTCGCCCGTGTCCCACGCGGTTCTGAAAAGCTCCAGTTCCGTCTCCGGGTCGCCCCACCATTGGCGCACATAGGCGTCCCACAACCAACCCTCCAGCATCGGCACATGAGAATCAGCAATTGGACTTAAGCCGAATATCCATGTGCGTTCACACGCCAGAAATGAGCTTAAGACCGACAATCGAACCGATGATCAAGATGAGTAGCAAAATACGCAGTGCTTCGTATGGTTCGCCAAAAGCCACCATGCCAACGATTACCGTGCCGGCCGCGCCGATGCCGGTCCACACCGCATAGGCCGTTCCGATTGGTATGGCTTCACCGGCCGTCGGGCTGACAGCTCGATGCAAAAGATAGAGGCTGAATACCCCAAGCAAAGCCAGGCCTGCTGTCGGCCAAACACGTGTCAGCCCTTCCGTGAACCGATAGATTGTTGTCGCAGCGACCTCACACATGCTGGCGGCAAGCAAATACACCCAAGCCATTTCGATTACCGCTCCGAGCTTAAGATTCAACGCTGCGATTCAAGGCTTTCGACGACAAGAGACGTATTCGTGTAGACGCAGATATCCGCTGCGATCCCCATCGCCTTTCGCGCGATCTGTTCTGCATCTAGCTGTTGATCGAGCAGCGCCCGAGCAGCCGCCAGAGCATAGTTACCGCCCGAACCAATTCCCATCACATGAGCCTCGGGTTCCAGCACATCGCCGGTACCGGTAAGCACCAGGGTTGTATTGGCGTCAGCAACGATCATCATTGCTTCGAGCCGGCGCAGATAGCGGTCCGTACGCCAATCCTTAGCCAACTCGACAGCCGCGCGCATCAGCTGCCCGGGGTACTGTTCCAACTTCGTCTCGAGCCGCTCAAACAGGGTGAAGGCATCAGCGGTCGCGCCCGCGAAACCGGCAATCACATCCCCGCGGCCGAGCTGGCGGACTTTGCGCGCATTTGACTTGATCACCGTCTGGCCCAGGCTGACCTGG
>DAOUZE010000464.1 GCA_030665765.1 Filomicrobium sp. | reverse complement strand
TTACGTGCTGCTTGATGCGCAGGACTGGATGACCGACGAGCAGCTGACAGACAACTGGACGCAGATCGCACGCACCTGCCGTCCGGGCGGTCGAGTGATCTTCCGCACGGCGGGCGAGCCGAGCATTTTGCCTGGGCGCGTTCCTGAAGAGATCCTGAGCCAATTCGACTACGACGAGGAGATCTGCCGCGAGTTTACGCGCCGTGACCGTTCATCAATTTACGGCGGTTTTCACCGCTACACGATGAGGGGCTAGAGCCCGTGGGCGCCGCGCAGCAGGACGCTGAGCATGCCGGCCAGCATATGGACGGCATCTATCGGTATCAGCGTTATATCTACGATATGACGCGCAAGTACTTCCTGCTCGGCCGGGATAGTTTGCTTGACGAGCTCAGTCCGCCTAACGGAGGCACCGTGCTGGAAGTCGGCTGTGGGACCGGGCGTAATCTGACCCAGGCGGCCCGACGGTATCGGCACGCGAAATTTTACGGCTTTGACATATCGACGATGATGTTGGAGACAGCGGTCGCCAATATCGAGAGAGCCGGCCTTTCCGACCGCATCACAGTTGCCGAAGGCGACGCGACGGATTTCTCTAGTCAGGATCTGTTCGGGGTGCCGGTCTTCGACCGTGTTTTTATTTCTTACTCTCTATCGATGATCCCACCCTGGCGCGAAGCTATCACGCAGGGGCTGGCAGCCGTGAAACCGGGCGGCTCCCTACACATTGTCGATTTTGGTCAGCAGGCCCGACTGCCAGGCCTGTTCAAAAGCGGCTTGCAAGCGTGGTTGGCGAAGTTCTCGGTGGAACCGCGCGCAGACCTCGAAGACGAGTTGAAGGCGCTGGCAGCGAGAACCGGCTGCGAACTCAAATTCGAACGATTGTTGAGGGACTACGCTCAGCACGCCGTAGTGAGAAAACCGACCGCATCGGCTTAACGAAGCGGCCTCTAGTGCATCCACTCCAGCAGCCATTTCAGTCCCAACGCGCCAGGCATCAGCAGCACGCCTGCCCATAAGAAAGCCGATGCAAAATTGGCGATCTGAAAGATCCGCCACGGCATTTCAACGATGCCGGCAACCAATGGTACTGCTGCCCGAAGGGGACCGAAAAACCGTCCAATCACGACGGCCCAGGCGCCGTAACTCTCGAAAAACGCATGACCGCGCGGGATTAGGTCTGGCCGGCGCGAAAGCGGCCACATCGCCGCGATTTCCTCGTGGAAGTGTTGGCCGAGCCAGTAGGACAGCCAATCTCCACAGGCGGCACCGAGACTTGCCGCGACCCAGACGATGAGGAGTTCGTTGAAGGTACCGCTGCCGCCAATCAGCGCCCCAATACCGACCAGCATTACCCAGAACGGCAACAGCAACGAGAGAAAAGCCAAGCTTTCACCGAAAGCCAGAACGAAAATTAGCGGGGGAGCCCAGTCCCGGTGCTGCTCGATGAAACGCACAACTGGCTCGGCATAGCTTGGCAAGTCCTCCATGTTCAACTGGACCCGGCGTTGCTAGGAACCAGCGTTCCAGAGGCTATTTCCATCCATGCCAATAGTATCGCGACGGTGACAATCGCGAGCGCGAATGCCGTCACCGGCATCGACAACGCCAGCACCGCAAGCCCGATAAGCACTGCATTGCAGACCGCCACACGGCGCACTACGACGGCATGCGAACCCAGAGCCTGCGCCGAGCGCTGGTAGAAATGGCTGCGATGCGGCTCCCAGATCTTTTCGCCGCGCCTGAGACGCATCAAAATGGTGATGGTGGCGTCGGCGACAAAGTAGAGCGGCAGGATGAGCGCGGCGGCAAGTGAATGCTGAACCGCCAACCAAATCATCAATGCACCGCAAATAAAGCCGAGCGGTACCGAGCCGACATCACCGAGAAAAACCCGCGCGGGATGCCAATTCCAGAAAAGGAAACCGGCCGTTGCTCCGAGAGCTGCGAGGGCCAAACCGAGCAGTGGTGACGTCGCCTGAGCTGCGGCAATCACGACAGCATAGCCGCCTGTAATCGTCATGACCTCAACCGCGGCGATCCCATCGATACCGTCCATGAAGTTGAACAGATTGATGAACCAGACCAGCGCAAACAACGCCAGGGCGCGATCGAGCCACAGCGGCAGCCAGCCGTGGAAGATGAGCTGGGATAGGGGAATGCTGGAGATGCACACCGCCGCCGCTGTGATGTGTGCGCCAAAACGCAGCCACCGCGATACAGGCTTTAGGTCGTCCAGAAACGAAACGACCGCAAGCAGCGCTGCCGCCACAAGCAGAAGTGCGTGCACCTTGCCGAGCGGCCAGAAAGCGAAAAAGATCAACAAAGCCGAAAGCAGCAGCGGTAGACCGCCTCCGGTCGCGGTCGCACCCTTGTGCATGGAGCGTTCGTTGGATTCGGCGACAAGGCCGAGTCCATCCACCAAGCGGATAAATAAGTGTGTCAGTAGGACGCTGGCCGTGAACGCCAATAGAACGGTGAGCATCGCGACCACGGCGCGCCTCCTTGGTTTCCGCCGGTCCAGGGCTGACCGGGCAATTCCATAGTTTCGGGGAACCTACCCGCCAGAACGGCGGGATCAAAGCCTCATATT
>DAOUZE010000210.1 GCA_030665765.1 Filomicrobium sp. | reverse complement strand
CGGTGGCGAAATACATCTTTGGAGTCGCATCGGCAGCGACGAAGCCGGACAGCGAGCTCTTGCTGCGCTAACACTGGCTGGAGTCGATACCAAGCATATTCGTGAGCACGTAGGTTCGAGGACATCCACATCGGTCATCATCGTAGATAACCAGGGCGAGGCGCTCGTTGTCTGTGAGCGAGATCACGCCATGCCCGGAAATCCGGGTTGGCTGCCGCTTAATGATATCGCATCAGCTGGCGCCGTTTTGAGCGACACGACTTGGCATGAGGCGACCTCCGAGGCCTTCCGCTATGCGGCCACTGTCAACGTTCCGACGATCCTCGACATTGATGTCGCCGGCGGACTGCCATCCCGAGAAATTCTCGAGCGTACCAGCTACGCGATCGCCTCTGCTGGAGGGCTGGAACTCATTACGCACGGGGGCGGTCAACTGGATAGACTAGGACAACTCATCGAAAAGGGCATCCGCCACGCAGGAGTGACCCTTGGACGCGATGGCTACCTAGGGATATCTCAGAACGGGGAGGTTCTCCGCCAGGAAGCGTTCAAGGAGAAGACCGTCGACACAACGGGCGCCGGAGATGCGTTCCATGGCGCCTTCGCGTGGGCTTTAAACAACGGTCTTGAAGACGCCGAATGCGCTCGCGTCGGGGCAGCGGTTGCGGCATTGAATTGCCGTCGGCTTGGCGCCCGCGCCGGGCTGCCGACGATAAGTGAACTTGACCGATTTCTGAAAGCGCGCTCCGGTCGGGGGATAACAACCGGCATTCTTCGTAAGCATTCCTGAGAAGAGGACCACTCTAGTCTGCCCCTTCGCAAGAATAGTGCGCAATGCATTCACCCTCTCGCCCCCTGACGACGCGGCGTCCGGTCAGCAAACCGTGCGTTTCGGTGACTATCGTGCACTGACCCTCGGGTGAGTGTTCACCGTGGAAGTATGCGACAACCCAGTCGTCGGTCTTGCCGAGTTCATGGGCCCTTCGCGTGTTCGAGAAAAGCAGGGTGAACTCCCACTCCCCTACCGTCGTGTGCAAAACCGGCAACCATGCCTCGCCGGACGGATTGAAGCGCTTAGGCGAGATGCGGTGCAACTTGCCTCCGCCGGCTTTGACCCTGTACTCCTGGTCGGCTCTGAGGATTACTGAGATGGGTAAAGGGCGAGCGGTTGAGCTCAGTCGGACATGGCGGTGCCCTAGAAGTTCACTCAGATTGGCGCGAATTGATGCGGCGCGTCTTTGGCCGATCCCAGTCACTTTCTCGAGCCGTCCGTCGAGGGCGGCCTCTTCAAGCGCTTCTAACGTTTCAATATGCAAGGTTTCGTGAATCCGCTTTGCCGTCTGAGGACCGATACCTGGCAGGGCCTGGAACAATCGTTCTGGTTCGAGCGTCCCCAACAGTCGATCAAGTTGCCCCCACCGTCCTGTCACGATCATTTCCTGGATGGCCGAGCCTATTCCGCGGCCAATGCTCGGCAAAGCGACGAGCGCCGGAAGCCCGCCTTCGCTTAGCAGGTCCGCAACTGAACGTTCCAGGTTTTGAATCGTATCCCCTGCGCGGCGATAGGCAGCCACACGAAAGCCGTCGGACTCCTGCTGCTGAAGAACATCAGCCATCTGCCGGAGCTTACCTGCTATCATATTATTCGGTTCGACCCTGCTCATTACTGCTCGCCCGCACGGCCATTGAGCCACAGCAACTGCCTAAGGGCGTTGGTTAGAATGGTGCTTGACGTGCCCTTGGCGGATACGTGCGAAGTCCTGCAACTGACGACGGGCGGCGGAGAATGAATCACGGATAGAGATGAAGACGTCCTCGTGGGCATGATCCAGGCCCGGATCTCGATTGACCACAATATCGGATCCGCCCGGCACAGTTAGGATGACACGAACCGTATAGGTGTCCCCCTTGTTGTGTCGACGCTGCGGACGTTCCACGACGACACCAACGGACGTGATGCGATCGTAGAACTGTTCGAGTTTTCTCACCTCATCTTCTATGCGCTTTTCGATTGCATCGGAGTGATCCAAATTGTCGAAAGTGATTTGAACGGGCACCTGCATAAATCGCTTCCTTTTCGGGAAGTTGGGAGCAACGAACTTCAGATGCGTTCATTGTCATGAGTCGACCAACGGAAATAATTGACCTCGATCATTTTCCCACCAGATGACCAAAATTCTCATCGCTGAAATCGTACGTTACCGACATATTGCGGCAACCTCATCCGCACAAAGAGACTTGATAACGCTCAAGGAGCCCAGGCCCCTTCCGTGCTTGTCTCTTAGCTAATTCAATCACTGATACTGAGGAGTGCAGAATATGACCGTGCCATCTACGCTCTCTCATGCACTGCAACAAACACAGGAATGGCTGAAAGAGCTACGGGATACCGCTGGCCTCGCCGATGAGACCGAGGCGCTGAGCGTTTTTCGGGTTGTCCTTCATCAACTGCGAGACAGGCTGACTGTTGACGAAGCTGTACAACTGGCCGCGCAGCTGCCGGTGATCTTTCGAGGCATCTACTACGAGGGGTGGGTGCCGGCTCGCGTCCCCGATAAAGAAGTACGAACGCGACAACAGTTCTTAGACAAGACCGTTATGGAGCTGCTGCCGCGCCGTCTACCTCCGGAACCTATGGTGAAGAGCGTTTTCGCTATCCTCGCGCACCATCTCGATCCCGGTGAAATATCGGACGTAATCAGCCAGCAGCCTGACGGCCTCAAAGAGCTTTGGCCGCTCACGGCGAGGACTTTCAAAGAGCGGATGAGGCCGACGTAGGGACATCGGCTGTACCATTATTCCACTCCAGACAATACGGTATGGCCAAGGCTCTTCTCGTAAGAAAGGCGGGAACGTATGGCTGGCGTGGAGCGGGAGCGCGCGCCAGCTTCGCGCGTCACCGCGGCGCTGCGCTTCGCTCATCGGGTCGCCAATTTCTTAAGTCTCTGCCGCTCTTTCCCGCACGAGATTGAGCAGATCCATCGGCAGCGGGAAGATGATCGTCGAACTCTTTTCGCCGGCAATGTTTGCGAGAGTTCCGAGGTATCTCAGCTGCATCGACTCAGGATGCCGGGACAGCTTCTCTCCTGCTTCGACAAGCCGCTCCGCAGCCTGCTTTTCACCCTCCGCATCGATGATCTTTGCGCGCCTCAGGCGTTCCGCCTCCGCCTGCTTGGCAATTGCACGGATCATCTGAGCATCAAGATCGATATGCTTCAGTTCCACGTTCGAGACCTTGATGCCCCAGGCATCGGTCTGCGAGTCGAGGATAGTTTGCACGTCCGCGTTGAGCTTCTCCCGTTCGGCTAGCATTTGATCAAGTTCGTGCTGGCCGACTACCGACCGCAGCGTGGTCTGCGCCAATTCACTGGTGGCCTGATTATAATTCTCAACCTGTATGATAGCCTTCTCCGGATCAATGACACGGTAGTAGACGACCGCATTCACGGTGACTGAGACATTGTCCCGCGATATCACATCTTGTGGCGGAACGTCGAAAACACGCGTACGCAGATCGACCCGCTCCATCTGCTGAATGATCGGAATGACGATGATCAAGCCTGGTCCTTTCACCTTATAGAACCGGCCCAGCGTAAAGATTACACCGCGTTCGTACTCTCGCAAGATGCGGATCGAGGCCATGACGATCAGCAAGATCACGATGACGGGCAACAGCCCTGGCATCACATTCAAAAAATTGGACAATTCGCCCATGATACTCTCCATTAGGTAGTGAGCTCGACGATGAGCGTCAGACCATCGCGGCCAGTTACCGAAACGCTGTCCCCTGCTTTCAAGGCCACCTTACTCCTTGCCGCCCAGGCCTCACCATGGACGCGGACGCGTCCCTCACACTCCGCCCACTCCACGACCTCTCCGGTCATGCCAAGCAATTGCTCGCTACCTGTTACGACGGCACGTTGTCTCGCTTGAAGCACCATGGCCAGTGCGCCAGCGAACAGCAGGAGTGTGGTGAGGGTCGCTCCAACAATCACGGGCCAGGCCAGTGAAAAATCAAAATCGGCGCCGGCCGGATCGAAGAGGAATAGCGCGCCCGCAACAAAAGCAATAATGCCGCCGAGGCCCAAAATGCCAAAACCCGGCGCAAATGCCTCCGCGACTAGGAACGCAATACCAAGGATTATGAGGCTCGCACCAGCATAGCTAATCGGGAGCGCAGAAAGCCCCATGAGTGCAATCATAAGGCTGATCGCACCTATGATGCCTGGCCCGCCTAGACCCGGGCTCCAGAATTCAAAGAGGATCCCGTAAATGCCTATCATGAGCAGAATGAACGCAACGTTGGGATCTGTAATGACCGAAATTATCTGGGATTTCCAGCTTGCTTCGATGTAGCGCACGCTCAGGCCGGAGGTCTGCAAGATATGTTCTCCGTCCGACGTCAACACTTGGGTGTTGTCGATCTGTTTGAGCAGGTGTTCGATGTCGTCGGCTACGATGTCGATGACGTTTTCCTGTTTAGCTTCCTTCGCCGTTAGCGTTGCAGCGTCGATGACGGCCTTCTCTGCCCATTCGGCGTTGCGTTTCCTTAGCTGAGACAGAGTTCGAAGGTATGCAACGGCATCGTTGAGGACCTTTTGTTGCGTCGCTGTACCCGGTGATTGCTTCGCGTCTTTGTCGGCTGGCTGACCGGGCGCTCGGGGCTGTAGCGGGGGCGGAGCACCGAGCGGGATTGGCGTTGCGGCACCAAGGTGGGTCCCAGGCGCCATGGCTGCAATATGTGCTGCGTATGTGAGATACGTGCCGGCACTGGCAGCGCGCGCGCCATTGGGCGCCACGTAGACGACAATCGGAATCGGTGACGCGAGAACCTCGGTGATGATATCGCGCGTGACTGTTACCAGTCCGCCGGGCGTATCAAGGCGCACAATCACCAGTTGAGCGTCTGCGGCGCGCGCCTGTTCCAGTACCTCGTTGAAATGCTGGCGCGCGCCAACTGAGATGGGACCCTTCAGATCAAGCAACAGGACTGGGCCTGTACGAGCCTCCAACGGCGCCGAAGCCATGGTTACTGCCCATACAGCGAGACAGAAAACGAGTTGAGCTCTAAGAGATTTGAGCAGAAAAAAAATCAAGCGATGTGCGCGAACCTTGAAGACCATTGTTGTGGGCTCTTGGATTGAAAGGCTTATGCAAACATAATATTTGAGACAGAAAGGTCATTGATACAGCACAAGCCTTGGCGTTTGACAAAGATCATGCCCAAGGCGTGTGCCGGCGTGGTGCGATCTCGTAACGCGGCTCACCCGCTGATGGAGCGTGTCATCTTTATCCGCGTTGAGTAGACTGCGGTGCCAGCACCAAAACGATGTTGCACACCAATTTTCCAGTTGGCGGGTCCGTGTCACCGTGCGCGGTTCCCGGCAAACAGTGTCGTTCTCAAGCGTTAGAAGTCATGGGCAGGTCACGCTTAGAGCGCGCTGATGAATCGGCCAATACAAGAGAATGCCTGCCTATTTAGAGCCGGCTATAGAGCGAGTTTTTCTATGGAGAGTTTATTGGAGTGATCGAACTCTGCGCATTGGAGTCAACCATCCCACTCCTGTAACTCAGCGTTGACGTGGCGGTTCGCTTGAACGACGTGTGGCGCTATATCAACAACACGGAGAGCCCTGCATGAAAGTAAAACGCACATGGATCTTGATCGCGGACGGAGAAAGGGCGCGCGTCCTGTCTGCCACCGGACGCGGCGACAATTTCGAAAAACAGCCGGAGTTACTGATGAGTGCCGAGGAGTTACCCGATCAGCACGTCAGGAGCGAACGGCCAGGGCGCGTTCACGAAGCCGTCGGGCCGATGAGGCACGCCATCGAACCGCGCACGGCGCTCAGGCGCCAAATCGAAAGTGACTTTGCCAAGTCTATTGCGGACCGATTGGCAGCGAAACAAGACGAATTTGACGCCCTAATTGTTGTCGCCGCTCCGAAAACACTCGGCGATCTACGGCATTTCCTCGCGTCGAGCGTCGTGAAGAAAGTTTGCGATGAGATTTCCAAGGACCTAACCAATACGCCGGACAAGGAGATTCCAGAACTGATCAAAGGCCATCTAAAAGTGTCAAGGCTCAACCGTTGATGCACGTCAATGAACCTGTCAGTCATCCATATAAGATTGCCCAAATGTGCAGGCCGAGGGCGCAATCCGAAGCTTGTTTGCAAGCGCCCACTGCCAGAGGCAAGCGGTCTGTCTATGCGCATTTATTGCACCCCCGTTGGTTCGCCCTCTACGGCTAGGCAGGCCAAGCCAAAGAAAACCGCTGGCGACGAGAAATGACGAGCTGCCGTCTGCCGGCAATTATTCCCCCGCTACCCTCAAACAGGGAACTCGGGTGAAAAATCAAAGGAGAATTCGATGCAGGTCAAAGAGGCAATGCACATGGGTGCAGAGTGGATGGCGCCAACGTCGTCCCTGTTCGAGGTGGCTGAGACGATGCGCAAGCATGATATCGGCGCTGTTCCGATCGG
>DAOUZE010000445.1 GCA_030665765.1 Filomicrobium sp. | reverse complement strand
TAGACATCACGCCCATCGAGACGCTCAAAGCGTGCGATGGCATCGGTCGCAATCGCCTCATAGGCGTGACCGATGTGAGGGGCACCATTTGGATAAGAAATGGCGGTCGTAATATAGAAGGGTCGCGCTTGCGGCATGAAGCAGCCATGACATGTTATAGCGGTCGCCGCTGCGGCCTCCGCTTACTGCCGTGCCTCAGCTTCGATACGCTGGATGGTTCCGAGAATGAAGGCTCTGCGATCAAGATTGAGCGCTCGCGTCTCAGCCTCCTCACGCACGATTGTTTCCCATAAGGCCGCCCAGGACGCAAGGCGCTCTGCTTTAACCACTTTACTCGCAACGGCACGCTGCGACGTTCCGCCTTCGTCCACCGCAGCCGCTCTCACAACGCCCGCCAGGAAATCAAACAACAGCTCGTTATATAATTTGTACCTTTCAGCCGCTGCAGCGGGTGCAAGGCTTTCCGCCAACGTATGCACCTGACCCCACTTCACTGCGGGCAAATTTCCGAATATTCCACGTATCGATTTGTGGAGATCCAACCCACCCGCAAAATGCATCCCAATCAGCCGCCGAACGCTTCCTTGCGCCAACTCGGCAAGTTCACCCCAGACATCTTCACCTGGCGGCTCCGCATCACCCACTTTAAAAGCTTGATCCGTCGCAGCCCGTAACGAAGCTTCATCAAGAGTGTTAAGCTCCAGCCGACGGCATCGAGAACGAACCGTATTCAGGAGCCGCCCGGGCTCCGACGAAATCAACACGAACACCATTCTTTCCGGCGGTTCTTCGAGCGATTTCAATAGTGCGTTCGCCGCATTGATATTCAGATCATCAGCCGCATCTACGATCACGACCCGCCAACTCCCCTCCGCGGCACGATGCGACAAAAACGAACGCAACCGCCGAACTTCATCGACTGGGATCGACGCCATAAACCGCTTACCCGAAGGATCATAGGGGCGTCTAAGCACAAGCAGTCCGGGGTGAGAAAGCGCCACAACCTGCCGGTTCGCGACAGATGCCTCTGGGACCGAAAGTCCACCCTCCGCAGCCTCTCGCTCGGCTTCCGAAGCCAGCAGGCATTTCGCAAACCGATAGGCAAGTGTCGCCTTGCCAATACCAGGTGCCCCGGTCACCAACCAGCCATGATGAACTTGGCCCTTTTGGAGAGCATCGGATAGTTCTTGCTCTGCGTATTGATGCCCAAAAAGATGACGCGTCTCCCGCGGATGCGGAAAACCCTGAAGCCGGTCGGCTTCAGGAAAAACCTCGATTTCACGGGTAGCCGGAGAACGCGCCATAATTTAACCCGGCAACAAAAAGCGCCGATCGACGATCTGCGCGACCTGAGCGGCAATTTCCAGCTCGCCTTCATGTCCGTCGATCACCACGCAACGTCCGGGTTCCTTTGCGGCAATATCCAAGAAACCCTTGCGCACGGTCTCATGATCTTCTTCCGCAGCGGCATCGTAACGGCTGAGTTCTCCGCGCGCCCGGGCACGTTCCAGTCCTATCCGTGGATTGACGTCGAGGATGAACGTGAGTTCAGGTAGGAATGGTTTCACCGTGTAGGTCTCGATCGCAGCAATCAATCCCGGATCGATGCCACCCAGGGCACCCTGATAAACCCGTGTGGAGTCGATGTAACGGTCGCACAAAACCCACTGGCCACGGGACAGCACAGGCTCGATCAAGAGCGCAATATGCTCCGAACGTGCAGCAGCAAACATCAAGAATTCCGTCTTCGGCGACGCCGGCGGATGTCCAAGCACCAGATCCCGTAGACGCTCCGAAAACGGTACACCGCCAGGCTCGCGCGTGCACACAGCCTCTATTCCCTGTTTGCGGAGGTGGTTAGCCAAGTGCACCACTTGGGTTGACTTACCCGATCCCTCGCCGCCTTCCAGCGTAATGAGCTTGCCGCGCTTCATTGCGCTGACCATCGCGGCATTACAGCCACCTTAATGTTAGATCTTTTTGAACAAATCAGAGGCTTGGTCGGCCATCCACCGCCACGCCATAACGACCAGCGAATCCAGACCCCGTCGAACAACCGAGCCTTCCTCGACGTCTTCAGCAGCATAAAGGGGAACATTGTTGACGGCATTATTGGCACTGGTAACCCGCAACACCGCCACCTGGTCACCCTTGCGGACCGGCGGCTTCAGCGGAGCGTTATACACAATCTCCGCAGTCAACCGCTGTCGCGTCGGCGCCTTCGACAGGATCACCTTTATCGCACCCTCGCCCTTCACCGGCACATAGAACTTTTCGCCGCCCCAAACCCTGACCGAGCCGACAACTTCATCAGGTTCGAAGAGGTCGTAGTTGGAGAAATTACGGTACCCCCAATTGATGAGTTTGACGGCCTCGCTCTTTCTATCTCTCCGCGAGCCAAGCCCATGCACCACGCAGATGAGCCGCCGGCCGTCCCGCACGGTGGAACCGACCAGTCCATAGCCAGCCGCCTTGATATGTCCGGTCTTCAGTCCGTCTGCACCGATGCCAGCTGACAACAATGGATTGCGATTGAAAAAGGCATAAGGCCGCCGTCGCCCCTTTGGCTGGTAGGGGAATTTCCGCATTCCAAAAAACTTGTAATATTCTGGATACTTTTTGATCAGATGCTGTGCCAGAAATGCGATTTCCCGCACCGTCATGAGTTGTTTGGGATGCGGCAGTCCCGATGGATTTGCGAATGTGGATTTTGGAAGCCCGATTCCACGCACGTAGTCGGTCATCATCTTCGCGAACGCCG
>DAOUZE010000162.1 GCA_030665765.1 Filomicrobium sp. | reverse complement strand
GTCAAGCCGGGCCTCCCAAATCTTGACAATGGATAACAATCAGCTTCTATGCAGGCTCATTGCTGGCTTCTGTCATATGACAGTCGAAGAGGGAATGCGATAGGGGCTCATGCTCCGAGGCGCAGCCGCCCCCGCGACCGTGAACGGAAAGATCACTCGATACCACTGGCTATTTGCTGGGAAGGTGAGCGATCGTTGGACCAAAATCCTGAATCCGTAAGCCGGGAGACCTGCCAGCACGTCGGATAATAGGCGGACGGGGTGTTCCGCGACCGGTTGGCTCGGTGCACTCTTTTCATTGTACGCCCTTTCCTTCTGGCTGTGCCCCCTTTCCGTGGAATAAGGATTGGGGATGGTTGTTACACTGCACGTTTGCACGACCTGCCGCGCGGGAAAACCGCTCGAAGACGGAAGGCCGTGTCCCGGCGCAAGACTGCACGCCGCGCTCAGCGAAGTAGACGCGCCCGAAGGCGTTGTAGTCGTACCCGTGGAATGCCTCTCAGCCTGTTCGAACGGCCCCACCATTGCGCTGTCTTCGCGTGGGCGGTGGACGTACGTCTACGGGCAGCTGCGCGAGACTGATGTTCCCGCCATCCTATCGGGGGCCGCAGCCTATGCAGCAGCGTCCGACGGCATTGTGCCTTGGCGCGAGCGTCCGGAAATCTTCCGCAAGCAATCGATCGCCCGAATTCCCCCACAGGAGCTGTGAAATGACCGACCTGACCAAGATCCCCGTGACTGTTATCACGGGCTTCCTCGGCTCCGGGAAGACTACGCTGATCCGCCACTTGATGGTCAACTCCGGTGGCCGGAGGCTTGCCGTCCTCGTCAACGAGTTCGGTTCAGTCGGAGTTGATGGAGACATTCTCAAATCCTGCGCCGACGCGAATTGCCCCGCCGAAAACATCGTTGAACTAGCGAACGGTTGCATCTGCTGCACGGTGGCGGACGATTTCATTCCGACGATCGAAGCTCTGATGGCGTTGCCGCAACGTCCCGATCACATCCTCATTGAAACCTCCGGACTAGCGCTGCCAAAGCCGCTTCTCAAAGCCTTTGACTGGCCGGCCATCCGATCTCGTATCACCGTTGATGGTGTCATCGCACTCGCGGACGCCGAAGCCGTGGCGGCGGGGAGGTTCGCACCCGACGAGGCAGCCGTCCAGGCGCAACGCGAGGCCGATGACAGCCTCGATCATGAATCGCCGCTGTCGGAAGTTTTTGAAGACCAGATATCGTGTGCCGACATTGTGCTTCTAACGAAGGCTGACCTTGCCGGTGAAGCTGGCCTTGCCGCTGCCCGGTCCATCATCGAAGCTGAAGCGCCGCGTCCGCTTCGCATGCTGCCTACGACCAGTGGTGTGATCGATTCTCGCGTTGTTCTCGGCCTTAATGCCGAGGCTGAGAATGACCTCGATGCCCGCCCGTCACACCACGACGGCGCCGATGACCACGAGCATGATGACTTTGACAGCGTATCGATTGACCTACCGGAGATCGCCGCCGTCGAGTCCCTCAACAGCGCCATTGAGAGATTGGCACGCGAGCAGGAAATCCTGAGGGTGAAAGGATATGTCGCCGTGACGGGCAAGCCCATGAGGCTACTGGTGCAGGCGGTCGGCGAACGGGTCCGGTCTCAATTCGACCGGCCATGGGGGCCAGGTGAGCGTGCATCGCGCCTGGTGATCATAGCCGAACACGGCCACATCGATGTAGCACGCATTCGTGGTGTACTTAGCGACGCCATCTCTGGAGCCTGACTCCTGTGCACATTATTTTCCGCGAAACCCATGGACTTGAGGAGACAGAAACTCCGTTCGATCTCGGACAGGATCCAGCAGAGGTTATTGTACTCTCTTTTTCCGACAGTGATCTTGGTGCTTTCGCTTCGGGCTGGCATCGCGCGGAGGGCAAACTCCCATCGCTGCGTCTTGCTAATCTGGTGGCGCTGCGCCACCCGCTATCGGTCGATACTTATACCGAGAATACGCTGTCGGGCTGCAAGGCGATGCTGGTCCGGCTGATCGGAGGTGAATCCTACTGGCCCTACGGCCTCGCCACGCTTAATGCGCTAGCCAAACGAGATCATATCGCGTTGGCGATACTACCAGCCGACGGCCGTGACGACGCTCGTCTCGACGAGCTTTCAACATTGCCGGTTTCGACGCTCCGGCAGCTCTCAGCTCTGTGTGAGGCAGGCGGCGCTTTAGCTGCTCAGGCTGCCTTATCACAGCTTGCTTTGTCGGCCGGACTATATGCCGGCCCCGTGGTCGGCGAGAAGATCTTACCGGAATGGGGCTTCTACGATACAGGCCTCGGGGTACTCAAAACTTTGCCTCAGAACGACCGAGCTGAGGTTGTTGTCACGTTCTACCGCTCGTACCTTACTGCCGCCGATACTGAGCCGGTTGATGCGCTAATCGCAGCACTGCGCTTGCAAGGCTTCGCCGCGTATGGTGCTTTCGCATCATCACTTAAAGCGCCCCAGGCCGCCGCCTGGCTTGCCGACCAACTGGGAAGCCGTCCCCTCGCCGCGATTGTAAATGCGACAGCGTTTTCGATACAGGATGGAGCTGGTAGGACGCCGTTTGACGGTTGTAGCTGCCCGGTGTTCCAGGTATCGCTATCTACCGCACGTCGACGTGAGTGGCGCGAGGCGGAGCGAGGACTATCACCGGCCGATCTTGCCATGCACATCGCGCTACCCGAGGTCGATGGCCGGCTGTTCGCGGGTGTTGTCAGTTTCAAGTCACCGGGACAACGCGATCCGGACCTGCAATACTCCCGCTTTGAACACCGCGCCGATTGCAATCGTGTGGCCGCAGCTGCCGGCCGTATCGCCGCCTGGCACCGTCTAGCCGTCACACCGGCGGCGGACCGGCGTGTTGCGATCGTGCTTTCAACCTATCCCGGCAGAACATATCAGATGGCCCACGCGGTGGGGCTCGATACGCTTGCTTCAACGGAGGCTTTGCTTTCCGATCTTGCTAGCGAAGGGTATTCCGTCACTGATTGCCAGGACCTTAGCCAGATCCTTACGCATGATACCATCGAGTGGCCTATTTCAGACTATCTCAACGCGTTAGGCCGTCTACCTGAACCTCTGCAGACATCCCTGAAGGAAGCATGGGGGGAGCCGGAAGGAGACCCGGCATATCGCAACGGCTGCTTCCGGTTCTCCGCAGTCCGGTACGGTGCGGCGCTTGTCGCGCTTCAACCTGAACGCGGTGAAATTGGCTCACGCGACGACGACTACCATGACCTGTCTCGGACGCCGCGCCACGGCTATGTCGGCTTCTACCTGTGGCTCCAAGAACTGGCTCCGCATGCTGTCATTCATATGGGGGCCCACGGCACCCTCGAATGGCTGCCGGGCAAATCCGTGGCGCTGTCTGAAACATGCTGGCCTGAAGCGCTGGTCAACCAACTTCCTGTTATCTACCCGTTTATCGTCAATGATCCGGGCGAGGCGGCACAGGCCAAACGACGCATCGGCGCGGTGACACTGGGCCATATGCCGCCGCCGCTCACGGATGCCAAGCTGCCCGATCAACTTGTGCGGTTGGAGCAGTTGGTTGACGAGTACTCCAATGCGGACGGGTTCGACCCGGCTCGTAGAAAGCGTCTGGTCGGGGAAATCCGCGACGAGGCTCGAGCCGCCGGTGTCGAGGAAGATCTTGGGCTATCCCATGACGCTTCGGCGGCGGAAGCTATCACCCGCATTGACCGCTTCGTTTGCGATATCAAGGAGAGCCAACTCGGTGAAGGACTGCACGTCCTCGGACGCGGCGAATACGGGGCTGCCGAGCGGGGTGCTCTGGTGACGGCACTTTCGGGTGGCCGTATCGAGCCAGGACCGGCGGGCTCCCCCTATCGCGGCCGCTCCGACGTGCTGCCGACTGGACGCAATCTCTTTTCCGTCGATCCCCGCGCCGTACCAACACCAACAGCCCACACTCAAGGTATCAAGCTCGCAGAGGAACTCGTCCGGCGACATCTTCAGGATCATGGCGATTGGCCCAGAGGTCTCGTCGTCGACTTATGGGGTTCGGCGACGATGCGGACCGCTGGCGAGGACTTCGCCATGGCTCTGCATCTGGCCGGCCTAAAGCCGACCTGGCATCATGGCTCGGGTCGCGTGACTGGGTTTGAAGTGCTGGCGCTAGCGCTCATTGGCCGGCCGCGAATTGACGTAACATTACGCGTTTCAGGTCTCTTTCGAGATATCTTCCCAGGCCTCGCACAACTCTTCGAAGTTGGCGCCGAAGCACTGTCCAAGCGCGACGAAACACCAGAAGACAATCCTTATCTTACGCAGACCTCTCGAGTGTATTGTCCGAAACCCGGCGAATACGGTCTTCGTATGGGTAGTCTTGTCGATGACTTTACGACCGCTGCTAGAAATGCAGCAGCTGAATCCTGGCTTGCCGCGTCGAGCTGGGCACTTGGAACCGATGGTATTGCTCGTGCGGATCGTGCTGGGATCGAGGCGCGGGTTAAATCGGCTGAGGCCTTCGTCCACACTCAGGACCTACCGGAGGCCGATCTGTTGATGGCCGCAGATTATGCCGCGCATGAAGCCGGCTTCGCCGCCGCCGCACGTCGTCTCTCCGAGGAATCTTCGCAACCCACACCTGCACCCGCACTTTATCACCTTGACGCAACCCGGCCCGGCGCACCCCGCTCTCGCTCTCTTACGGAAGAGATCGCCCGCGTCGTTCGTGCCCGCGCAGCGAATCCAGATTGGGCGGACGGAATGATGTTGCACGGTTTCCGTGGCGCCGCAGAGATCGCTGCCACGCTTGATCACATGGCTGCTTTTGCGCACCTCTCCGACGCCGTACCAGCACATCTGTTCGATCTCTACCATGAGGCGACGCTGGGGCGCAGTGACGTCGTCGACTTTATGGGACGTGAAAATCCCGAGGCGCTAGCGGCGCTGCGGGGGACTTTCCAGAGATTACGCGAAGCGCAACTGTGGGTGACGCGGCGCAATTCCATTGTTGCATCCTTGGGGGACGGGCCATGAGCCGGTTCGAGATCAAGAACTGGTGTCCGGGAGCGCTGCGACCCATGCTGTCAGGAGACGGCCTGGTCGTTAGGATACGGCCGCACGGTTCTGCGCTGTCCCCGGCTCAGGCAGCGGGTATCGCCAATGCCGCAACTAAACATGGCAATGGTCTTATCGACCTTACCAGCCGTGCTAATCTACAGCTACGCGGTGTCGATCCCAGCTCTCACGATGAACTGCTTGCCGATCTCGCGACACTTGTGTTGATTGATCGTGACGTAGCCGCCGAAACCCGTCGCAATATTATCGTTACACCCTTGCGCTGCGCACGACACGGCCCCGAGACGATTGAACTCGCAGCCGCGTTGGAAGAAGTCCTCGACCACGCACCGGATCTACCGAGCAAATTTGGGTTCGCTATCGATACGGGCGAAGCCCCAGTACTCGCCGAAGTTTCAGCCGACGTCCGTCTGGAGCGGACTGCTTGCGGTCAGCTCATAGTGCGAGCGGATGGCGCGCCCTGCGGCTCAACCGTGACGCGCTCCGAGGCGCCTAACGCCGTCTTGGCACTTGCGTCCTGGTTCGCGGAATCTGGGGGTGTGCAGGAGGGCCGTGGCCGAATGGCAAGGCACCTTGCCAACGGATCTCGCCCGTCGAATGCACAGGACTGGAACGCCTTGCCAGCGACATCGGTCGCAACGCCTGCACCGGGACCACACGACGAGGGGTTTTTCGTTGCCGCCGAGTTCGGACAACTTCATGCAGAGACGCTCGGCAAGTTTGCCGCAATGGGTCGTGAGATACGCGTCACACCGTGGCGCATGCTATTCTTGTCCGACATATCCGATGTGCCGGATGCCGAAGGCCTCATAACGAAAGCAGACGATCTGCGGCTCAACACGACCGCCTGCACTGGAGCACCTGGCTGTCTGCAGACGCATGCGCAAACGCGGGAGCTCGCGCGGGCACTGGCACCGCATGTGCCGAAGGGTAGTCATCTGCACGTCTCTGGGTGTTCCAAGGGTTGCGCTCATCCCGCGCCAGCTACCGTTACCTTATGCGCAACACCCGAAGGGTTTGATCTGATCAAAAACGGTCGGGCGTGTGACCGGTCTCACCGGGCCAACCTCACCGAAGAAGAAATCCTGTTGTTACCGCATTCACTCTTTGAGGCATCGTAATGCCGTACACGTTCGAGACAGACGGTCGCAAAATCTACCAGCAATCCTTTGCCATGATCCGGGCCGAATCCGACCTCTCGCGGTTTAGTGGAGAGGAAAATGGGGTGGTCACCCGCATGATACATGCGGCTGGCATGGTCGGCCTTGAGCGTCACGTACTCTTCACGCCTGGAATGGCGATCGCGGCCCGGGCCGCATTGGAGGCTGGGGCGCCGATCTTGTGCGATGTCCGGATGGTGAGTGAAGGAATTACACGTTCGCGCCTTCCAGCAAACAACAGAGTGATTTGCACCTTGAACGAGAGTGGTATCCCCGAGCTCACAGCAAAGATGGAGACGACCCGCAGTGCCGCGGCCATAGAACTATGGCGGCCTAATCTGGCTGGCGCTGTTGTCGCGATCGGCAATGCGCCGACAGCTCTGTTTCATCTGCTGAATATGTTAGGAGATCCGAGCTGTCCACGGCCGGCCGCTATCGTCGGCTGCCCGGTCGGGTTCGTGGGAGCTGCTGAATCCAAAGACGCATTAATTTCAAACCCGCCCGCACCAGCACTCATCGTCGAGGGACGGCTTGGTGGTTCTGCAATTACGGTTGCAGCCATCAACGCTCTCGCCAGCCGAAAAGAATAAAGAAATAGCCAATGGGTAAAATCATCTGCGCGGGGCTTGGTCCAGGCGCCCCAGATCTCATCAGCGTCCGGGCGGACCGGCTGATCCGCTCGTCGCGGCACGTTGCCTACTTCCGCAAGAAGGGGAAGCTGGGTAACGCGAGGCGCATCGTCAAGGATATGCTGCCAGCTAACTGCATCGAGTACGCGATGGAGTATCCCTTCACTACTGAGCTACCATTCGACAGTCCGGAATACATCGCGCGGCTAGCCGCATTTTATGACGACTGGACGGAACGCCTCGCCGATCTGGCGGGAAGCACAGACGTGGTGGTGCTGTGTGAAGGCGATCCATTATTCTACGGCTCCTTTATGCACCTTTACATCCGGCTGCAGGGTCGGGTGGAGGTGGAAATCATTCCAGGTGTTCCGGGCATGGTGGGGTGTTGGAATGTTACTAACCTGCCTATGACCTGGGGCGATGATGTTCTCGCGGTTTTAATGGGCACGCTCGCCGAGGATGATCTTGTCCATCATATGTACGGCGCGGATGCGCTGGTGATCATGAAGACCGGATGCAATCTGCCCAAAGTACGTCGAGCACTGGAGCGCGCTGGCCGGCTGGAAGACGCCTGGCTGGTCGAGCGCGGGACAATGCCAGGCGAACGGATCGCACGCCTCGCCGAGGTTGAAGCCGCGGACTGCCCCTATTTCGCAACTGTTCTGGTTGCCGGCCATGGGCGACGGCCAGAGGCCGCGGAATGACCGGTTGGCTCTTCATTGCCGGGCTTGGTCCGGGTTCAGATGCGCTGATGACGCCAGAGGTCTCGGCGGCCCTGGATGAGGCTTCCGATATCGTCGGATACAGCACCTATGTCGATCGCTTGAAACCGCGCCTCGGTGTAGCACTACACAGTTCCGATAACCGCGAGGAATTGAAGCG
>DAOUZE010000059.1 GCA_030665765.1 Filomicrobium sp. | reverse complement strand
AACTCGCCGGAGCCAATCAGGTCGCGAAATAGGTCAAATGCCTCCGCGACCTCGGCGTGCATTTTCTTTGCGACATCAACGCCCCAGCGCTCGATCCATTCGGATCGCTTCAATCGGCCTGACGAAATTTGCGCCTGCCCGCCGTTGCGTGTAGAGCAACCCCAGGCAACGGAGTTCGCCTCCAGCACAGTCGCCTTGATGCCGTGCTCCTTTGCGAGATGGATCGCGCAACTGAGCCCCGTATAGCCCGAACCGACGACGACCACATCGGCGTCCAAGTCACCTGTTACATGTCCATCATCTTCCGGGGGAGGCCCGGCAGTACCGATCCAGTATGACGGTGCATAGTCCCGATTATGTCCCGGGCCGGCATCGACAAGCGGGTCATACAGGGGATCATAGCGGGCCTTTGGCCGAGGTTGTGGCCTTAAATGGTCCGGCAATTCCGTATCCTCAAAGTCGCTGTTAGCCGCGATTGCAGCACATAGCATTGTCGACGATCCAATTAGAAATTGGGCGTAGGTTCGAGCGCCGGTCCAGGAGCCCATGTCTCGGGCTATAGCCGCGATCGATATCTTCAAAGGTGTCGCTCTGGATCTCGACGTTCGCTCGACCGCGCGCCGCGTCCAAGGCAGCAACAAGCTGCGCCGCAATTTTGTCGTCGTCAAAGTTCGAGTTCGCCGGATTGCGATCCGCAAGGCGTATCACGGCCACCAATCGTAAGTTGGACTGCGAAAGGCATTCAGCCAATACTGGAATACGTTGCCCAGGGTCCTCATCGAGATTAACCTGAAAACTGAGACCAAGTTGCATAGCTGGGGTGGCAAGATTTGACGCGGCGGCAACGACTTCATCGCGCTCTTTCCATAGAAATCCGGTGCTCACGTTGTGTGCAAAGGCGCCACTCTCGTGGGTTTCGTCTGCCGACGAGGTGGATTTACTAATGCTCAACGGCTTGCGCCATTGCTCGATGAGCTCACTGAGACCGTCTTGTAGATCTGAAAACGTCCTATCGCGACCCACCACCTCCAGGCTTGCAACCAAATCGGAATGCTCGGCAAGCAACTCTCGAGAAGCAACGTCCGGCAGGCCTAGAGTGAAGAACGAGAACTGAATTCCGGCGGCGGCGAAATCAAGTACGCGACGGCGGCTCACGGGATCAGTGAGGTCGCGCAAAGGGGTGCGAATTGTGCGGATGCCTAGTTGCCACAATCGCAGCAGTGGGTAGTCGTTTCGCGCCCGCTTGCGGCCGAACTCTTCCATAGGGCCGTTATAGGGCAGGGTGCTCGCCTCGAACCATGCATGGCGCATGTGGGGAATAATTGGCGTAGCTGGCTGATGCAACTTTTGGATCTGCGGGCATTCGCCGGGCGCGATTTCCCGGCCGTGTGTCGGTGCAATCCTCAAACGATGCCCGTCCGCAAAGATATCTATAAACGTGACCCCGTACTTGCCGACATCGTCTCGACCGAATTCATTTGCTGGCGCGCCGCGGTAGAGTTCGGCGTAGTCTTGGCGGGTGAAGCTCGTCGGCTGCAGGCAGTAGAGTTTAACACCGCGATAGCGGTTGAAGAAAAACTGATGCACGTGGCCGGAGAAGATTGCCTCGACCCCGTGGTCGACGGCCAGGCCCAACAACCAGGAACGGCCCGGCTCCGCGTAGTTGTCGTAGTGCTCTTCTTCATCTGGCTGGTCAATGAAGAGTGGGTAGTGGGAGAACAGGAATACGCGCTGTCCTTCGGCCTCGCTGAGTATTTTTTCGAGCCAATCTCGTTGCCTTTGTTCGGCATCCCCACCCGTATTCACTAGTGATGAGTTGATAACAATAAAGCGCACGCCGCAATTTTCGAAACTTTTCCAGGGGGGGCCGAAAGCGGCCTCATACGCAGTGCAATTGTTATCCGTCACCGGTCCGGCTGGTGAGGCCGGCCCTGGCTTGTCGCCGATATCATGATTCCCTGGCACATAATGCAGTTTGGGCATTAGGGGAGCGAAGATCCGATGCGCTTCCGCGCAGGCTGCACCGTAAGCGGGTAGATGCGGCAAAGGATGAACCATGTCGCCAAGATGCACTGTTAATTCAGGAGTATTGGCCTTCACCACTTCGACCGCGTAGCGGGCGCGAGCATTGGCGCGCTCATTGACCTTGAAAGGCGAGGTAAGATCTCCTTGCGGCGCCCGTATGTGGGTATCGGTAAGAACCGCTATGGTCAATTTGAAGTCGTCCGGCATGCGAACCTTCTCCCGTTGCCTCGCTGCTTGCCAGCGGACTTGGCCGCGTTGCGGCCCGTCCGAATATTTATTCCAATGACTGCTCAATTAGCCTTAAGCAACTTCAGGGTTGTAATCGTGCTTCGTTGTGTGGCCGGGCCGATCATGGGCAGCTTTCTCGACTGGTCTATGAGACTTAGTTGGCAGGCTGAATCCAAATTCTGGCGGCATACCGACCCGTTCTTTTTTTCAAGTGATCCAACTGCGAATCGACTGTTTTCGCGCCCGGTTTGTTTGACAAATTCCCAAATGATCTGGATCAGACGCTTAAGGCGCGCGTGGAATTTGTCAAACGTTAGCAGGCCCTGAACATCAACGGATGAGTTTGTGATCTGGGCTTATGCTTTGGTTCTAAGCGATAGGCCCGGAATTCTCGTTGGCAAGTCGCGAGAGGTAAGTGCTCAAGCATCCGCCAATGGCTTCGGCTTTCCTTTTATGGCCGACCAGATTGTCAAGCCGATTACGAGAGTGGTCAAGGTCCAGAAGACCCAGCAGATCGTTGACGAAAAGAAGATCCCCAAGCTGCCTTTCGATATCAGCAGTGATTGTCTAAAATTGTCCTCCAGCATTGGGCCGAGTATGAAGGCGATCAGGAACGGTGCGGCGGGGATCTCGAGTTTCAGCATCGCGAAACCGACCAGTCCCATGATCATCATGACCATGACGTCGAACGTTGAGTTGTTGACGGCATAGGCGCCGAATACGCAAAGTACGAACACGATCGGAAACAGAATCCGGTGCGGTACATCGGCGATCTTGCTGATCAGTCGAATTGAAAATTTGCCAACAACAAGCAGATACATCGAGCTTAGCATGATCCCGATGAATAGTGCGTAGATCAGGTCGATGTTCTCTTGGAACATCAGGGGGCCGGGCCTCAGGCCATGGATCATGAAGGCGCCGAGAATGATCGCAGTGATAATGTCGCCCGGTATTCCAAGCGCCAATAAAGGGATCAGTGTGGCGCCCGCCACGCCGTTGTTGCCAGCTTCAGCTGCGGCAACGCCTTCTAGTTCGCCTTTGCCGAAATTATTCTTGTTCTTTGAATTTCGACGGGCCTCCGAGTACGACAAAAAAGCTGACGGTGCGCCGCCAATGCCTGGAATAGCACCCAGGATCACACCAATGATGCTACCGCGGATAATCGTCTTCAGGCTGCCCATGAAGTCGGCCAGCGTTGCGCCCGCACCGGCGAGCGGACTTTGTTCATGCTTGGCTTCTGTTCGCATGAAATAGTCGATGATTTCGGGCAGGGCGAATAGCCCGATCAGCACTGGAATAAAAGACAGGCCGTTCATCAGGTTAAATTCGCCGAATACAAACCGATTGGTGCCGTAGATCAGATCGAGGCCGACGGTTGCTAGGATCAGGCCGAGGCAGGCTGAGCCGAATCCCTTGAGCAATTGATCGCCAGAAACGCCCGATATAATTGTTAGCGAGAACAAGATTAGTGTGAAAACTTCGGCGGGCCCGAACTGCAGGGCAAAGCTTGCAAGTACGCCAGCGAAAAGGATCAGCGAAAGGTTCGAGATGAAATCAGCCACACATGATGCATAGAGCGCCATGTCAAGCGCGCGCCGTGCCTCGCCGCGTTTCGCCAAAGGGTAGCCATCGAGCGCGGTGCAAGATGCTGCCGGTGTCCCAGGCGCGTTGATCAGGATTGCCGTGATCGAGCCGCCATAGATGCCACCTTTGTAAACGCCCAGAAGCAACAGAATTCCGGTCACCGGCGGCATGGTAAATGTGAAGGGCAGCGAGAGGGCGACCGCCATAGGGGTTGTCATGCCTGGAATGGCGCCAACGAATGTTCCGACGATTACACCAATGAACAATACAAGGACGTTGTTCCACGTTGCAAAAAGCACAAACGCATTGGAGAGAGTGTCGAGCATGGCTCAGATCCTTTGCAGAATAGGATCGAGAATGCCTCCGGGAATTGGGACACTCGCGAGCTTTGTAAAGAAAAGGTAGAGAACGATTGGCAGAATTATCGATACGCCAACGACTATGAATGGATTGCGCTCTCCTGCCAGTGCCATCAATACGACGAGCGCAACAGCGGACGCCAAAACAAAGCCTGCGTGAGGAAGCGCGTATGCTGTTGCAAACAAGACGATGAATACCGTGACAACCTTTCCCATCGCATAAAGGTCAATGGACGATGTGACGAAATCGTCGTCCTTGCCTTTCAGGGATCCAATGCAGATCGCCAAACCGATAAGACTCATCGCAATCGCGATAATGCGTGGGTAGTAAGAGGGTGAAAGGACCGCGAATTTGATCCTCTTTGGCTCCACGATGCCGCTGGGGATCAGGAAGACAATCAGCACTACACCGAACAGCAGAAATACGAGTCCAGACCAAAAGTCCCTATTGCGAAGCAACACAACAGTCCTCCACGTTTTGTCCCGTAAATTGCATATTTTCAATGACTTATGCGGCTTTGAGTTTTGCTAGGTTGAGGTCTCCAGTGAGTACGTATTCTTGAAGAGCGACGCTGATCGCTGCATTGGCCGACGTGATGGTGCTGCGCTCGACGAATGTGTTAGCGTTTGCGCGGCCGGCTTCTTCCAAGGCGTCGAGCAAGCCGGCGAAATAGTCGGGTTGCCTGCCGACCTCGCCAGAGAGGATGATGGTTTTGGGATTGAATAATGCGATAGCCGTATCGACCCCGATGCCGAGGCGACGGCCGGCTGTGTGGAACGCCTCACGAGTTGCGGCGTCGCCTGCCTCGGCTGCGAGGACCGCCTCATTCAGTCGTTGAGATTGAAGCGTTAGTGATATGTTCGACTTATCAAGATTGGAAACAATCGCGCGCCCAGCGGCGGTGACTTCCAGGCAGCCAAGTCGACCGCAGTCGCAGGGCGTTGTTTCGCCCGTAAGTCGAAAATGCGATAACGAGCCAAATCCTCTCGAGCCTGCCGCGATGAAGCGGCCATCCAGGTGAGCGCTGACCCCAATACCGAGGGCAACGTTGACCAGATAGATGTCTGAAGCTTCCGATCTCTGCTTGAGTTCGGCGCGCAAGATGGCGCTTGCGCGGTGTTCTACGCGTACCGGTAGACTAAGTGCATTAGAAAGCCTCGGGCCGACAGGCACGCTTTGCCACCCAAGAGGGTGTGAGATTACTTCGTCGTGATTGTTTGCTTGCTGGACACCGGTTGATATCGCCGCAGAGACGCCAACACCGAGAAGCCGACTCCGATTGAAGTCTGCGTCGTAGATCAAGGCTTTTGCTCGGGCGGCCAGTGCGTCAAGAAATTCCAGCGCGTCGCTCGGATCAAGATCATCGCAGGCCTTTTCGGCGACGACTTCGCCCAATGCATTCGCCAGCGTAATGCTACGGCGGTTGGCGGTCAGCGAAACAGCAAAAACAAAGGCTCCGGTCGGGTTGATCGACAGGTGCGTCTCGCGTCGACCGACTCGGCCGAGCGGCTTTTCTCCTTCGCTTTCGACCAGAATGCCCGCTCCGAGCATCTCGCGCGTGATCCGCGAGATTGCCGCGCTAGTAAGCCCGGTCTCCTCAGCCATCTGCCCGCGTGTCATCACAACCCGCTGGCCCAAGAGATTGATCAGGGTCTCGCGATTCATTCGCCTGAGCGAGGATGTTGACGTTGCCCCAGCGGCGCCGCTCTCAATTTCTTCCGACATTACTTATTCCAGGAGGTGCATTTCTAGGACCATAATTAACGCGAATAATAATTTATTGCAATCGGTAGCTAATTATTGATCCATCGAGAGGCGCGTGCTACGCATTCGATGATCTCAAAAGCCTAAGAGCGACCCAAGGGAGGATTAGTGTGCATCAACAACTCATGAAGTTTGCTGCCGTGGCTTGTGCGGCATTTCTGGCTGCTCCGGCTGTAGCGAAGGACTATCCGACGCGTCCAATAACGATGGTAGTGCCTTATGGACCGGGCGGAGCAGCTGATCTGTCGGCTCGCCTTATTGCCGGAACGGCGCCTAGTTATCTTGGCCAGCCAATCCTCGCTGTGAACAAGACCGGTGCTGCAGGTGTAATCGGCTCGACGTTCGTGGCTCGGTCAAAACCCGACGGTTATACGCTGCTGTCGGCTCGTGTTGGCAGCCAGATGGGCGTGCCGGCGATGAACAAGACGATCCCCTATAAGTGGGACGACTTCACCTTCATCGGTCTGACCGAGACGAATCCGTTTGTTCTTGTTGTCGCCGGTGACAGCAAGATCAACAGCTTTGATGACTTCAAGGCGAAGGTGAAAGCTGGTGAGAGTATGACCTTCGGCTCGGCTGGTGTTGGCACGCTGCTGCATATCGCTACTGCGGTGATGGCCGATACCATGAGCGTCGGTCTCGACAATCTGACACACGTGCCGTTCAAGGGCGGAGGCAAAGCGCGTGTCGCAATCATCGGCGGTAACGTTGACTTCATGTGGCAGAACCTGTCCGGCGTGATCAACGCGATTAAGGCGGGTCAATTAAAGGCGCTCGCAATCACAACGCCTGAACGCTTCCCGGCAGTCTCAGACATTCCGACCGCCAAAGAGCTTGGCTATCCGGATATGGAGAAGATTGTCGGCTGGTCAGCTGTCTATGGTCCCAAGAACCTGCCGAAGCCGGTCGTCGACAAATGGGTCGATACACTGCAGAAGCTAAAGAAGGACAAGGCCTGGAATCGGATGACTGCGGGGCTCGGTAACGTCGTTGATATTCGCAGTCCAGCCGACACTAAGGCGTTTGTTAAAGCTCAATACGAGACGTTTGATGCGACGTTGAAAAAGCTCGACCTTCGGGTTGAGTAGTCCACATCAACAATTGGCGGCGATTGGCTTGCGCGCCGCCACTCCCCACAATATTTCGCTGAATTGGCGGAGCCCCCTAATGCCGTCTGACCAACCAAATTTCCTATTCATCCAGGCCGACCAGATGGCCGGACCGGCAATGCCGTTTAGCGGCAACAGGACGGTGAAGGCTCCAGCCATGTCCCGCCTCGCCGATGAGGGTGTAGTCTTCGACAACTGCTACTGCAATTTGCCGATGTGCGGTCCATCACGCGCCTCAATGCATGCTGGCCAACTACCCTTCAGCATTCAGATGTACGATAACGCAAGCGAGTTTCATGCGGCGATCCCGACATTCGCGCACTACCTCAGGTTGCTGGGCTACCGTGCAGAACTGTGCGGAAAGATGCACTTCGTCGGCGCCGACCAGATGCACGGCTACGAAAAGCGGCACACCACAGAGATCTATCCCGCGAATTTCGCCTGGACTGTGGACTGGTCGAAGGGGCGCGAATTTCGACCAACGAATCTGACCATGGCGCCGGTCATCGAAAGCGGCCCTTGCATACGCACTCTGCAGATGGATTATGACGACGAGGTCGCGCACCATGGGATGCAGGCGATCTACGATCTGGCGCGCAAGCGCGACGGCCGGCCGTGGCTGCTGACGGTCTCGTTCACGCAACCCCATTCGCCGTTCGTGATTTCGCAGGAGTGCTGGGATCGCTATGACCACGATGAAATCGAGTCGCCGGCAGTTCCGGAGATTCCGCTCGAAGCGAAAGATCATCTGAGCCGGAACCTGCACTACTGCCAGGGCCGGCACGAATACACGGTCACCGAAGACCACAAGCGCAATGCGCGTCATGGCTACTACGGGATGATTTCCTTCATCGACGACAAGGTCGCCATGCTGCGCGCGACATTGGAAAAGTGCGGGCTTGCCGACAACACCGTCATCATCCTGACTGCCGACCACGGCGAGATGATGGGTGAACGCGGCATGTGGTACAAACAGCACTTTTTCGAATGGGCCTGCCGCGTGCCGTTGGTGGTGCATGCGCCCAAGCGGTTTAAGCCGGCCAGGGTTGGGCAGAATGTTTCACTTATCGACTTGATGCCAACGATGCTTGATCTTGCGAAGGGAGACGCGTTTTGCGACTATGTCGGCGGTGAGATTGACGGCAACTCGTTAGCGCCCGCACTGAATGGCGATCCAGCCGCATTGAACGATATTGCCGTCTCAGAGTTTGCCGCTGATGGCTCCACCGGCCCGAGCCGTATGGTGAAGATAGGGGCCTGGAAGTACATGTACCTCGAGGGGATTGATGAACTCCTCTACGACGTAGCGAACGACCCCAACGAACTCAACAATCAGGTCGATAACCCGGTGCACGCCGAACGCCTCGCCGAACTGCGCCGCACGGCATTCGACAGATGGGATCCTGATCGATTGCGCGTCGAAATCCGTGAGGATCAGGAGCGGCGACTCCTGGTCCATAAGTCGACCGGCGGCGCGCCGACCTGGGTCAACATCGTTCGGCTCGACGATAACGAACGCTATATCCGCAACGCTGGGGCGGCCGACACCAAGGCCATGGCGCGGCTGCCCTATGTACCACCAGCGAAGCCGGACCAAATCTCATGACCTTCGATCACGTCATCGTAGGCCCACAAAGAGGGGCTCGATAAGCGCCGGCGTCTGGTGAGAAGCCTTATGATTTGAGCAGTTTCCGCATCAGCTTTAAGGCTACTCGCGAGTTCCAGGGATGATCTGAAGTGTCAAGCGATTGCCGTCGCGTTCAACGGCGACTTCGATCTTCTCACCAGGCTTCAGGCCATTAAGCGTGCGCACGTAATCATATATATTCTCAAGCTTCTGACCGGCGAGTCCTACGACGACATCGCCGCTGGCGAGTCCGGCACGTTCGGCCGGTCCGTCCTTCACCACGCCGGACAGTGGAACCCCCTGCACGCCATCGGAGGCGTAATCGGGGATCGTGCCAAGGAAGACGTTGCTCATACGTCGGCCCGTGCGTCCTTCCGTGCGGGCAACTTTGACATAGCCCGGTTCGTCCTTTTCAAGTATGCGGGATCGCGCCACGAGACCGACAAAACGGGCAATATCGCGCAGCCCGTCGTAGTTCAGTGTTTCTGGGGTGTCGTGGGGTGTGTGATACTCCGTATGCGCACCGGTAAAGAAAGCAAGGATCGGTACGCCCTTCAGATAGAAGGCCGTGGCGTCAGTCGGCAGGTAAGTATCGTCGGACGTGACGATGGGCAGCCCGATGACGGCGTTGCGCCGCTCGATTTCGCGGGCCCAGACTTTTGATGAGGCGAGACCGGCGACGATGACGCGATCGTCAAGGCGACCGACCATGTCCATGTTGAGATACGATGAGACCGAATCTGAGAGGTCTTCTGCGGCCGCAGCCTTGATGCGCTCATCTACAAAGTGGGAGGCACCGAGGAGGCCCAGTTCCTCACCCGACCAGGCCGCGAAGATGATGTCGCGGGCGCCATTTAGCCTGCCGGCGGCATGACTTGCGGCAAGTTTCTGCGCCACTTCGATCAGGGCTGCGACACCTGAAGCATTGTCGTCGGCACCGAAATGGATCTTGCGTTTCTCGTCTCCGCGCGCCAGTGAGCCTGAGGTTTCACCTCGCCCGAGATGATCGACGTGCGCGCCGACGATGAGCGGCGGCAGGCCGCCGTCAGGTTGGCCGTCGAGTTCGAGGCGGGCTAGGACGTTGCGGCCCGTGCGTTTCTGGAAGTTGAGCGCGACATTGCCGCTTGCCGTTACGCCAATAAGATCGAGCCCCTCGCTCTTGCCGGCTTCGAGCGTGTTGGTCATAGCCGCAAGGTCGTCACCCAGAATACTCAACATGCGCTCTGCCTGCGCGCGGCTGATAGCGACTACAGAGATGCCTGCAAAGCCTGAGGTCGCCTCGTAGGCAAGCCGTGGCAAGCCGTCCTCGTATTCCTCCCGCCGGGGTGGTGCGAAGATGACTCCGGTGGCACCGCGTGCCTTCGCCACCGATGCTTTGTAGCGCAGGTCAGCGAAACGCGAGAGCTGCACGCGGCGCTCAGCGGTGAGGTCGCCCGGCATTCCCCGCCATAGCAGGACCCATTTGTCCTTGACGTCGAGATCACCATAGCTGTTGAGCCCCGGGGCATTGCCGTCGGCCGGGGCGACAATGCCGTACCCTGCAAAGGCGACGTTCGCCTGTTTGGCGGCGCCGGCACGCGAGAACGCCAGCGGGCGCCAGTCAGTGTCGACCTTGAGGGAGTTTTGCTTGCCATCGACAGAGATATTCAAGGCGTTGCCTTCGGCCAGCGCAACGCCCGCGGTAAAGTCAAAGGACTGGAACATGCTGCCATGGTCACCAGCCGGCTTAAGGCCCAGCGCGGCGAATGCATCGGCGACATAGGCTGTCGCGAGCGCTTCGCCCTTGGTGCCCGTCAACCGGCCGCCCATTTCCTGAGAGGCGAGTGCCAGGACGTGTTGCTTGAGATCAGCGACAGAAATTTCTGGCTGCGTATTGCTCATCGTCGGGGCAGCGGCGGTTTTTTGCGCAGGCGCCTTCGTAAGAAGCTGCTTGGCGGCCTCGTGATCCCAGTCAGCGAGAAAGATTTGGCTCTTCTTGTTGGGGGTTGCATTTGATGTCCAGCTGATCTTGCGGCCGTCGGGTGTAAACGTTGCGAGCCCGTCAAATCCCTCCCGTTCCGTAATGCGGACAGGTTGGCGGGCGCCCTCGGCATCGACGATATAGAGCTCAAAGTTGGCAAAGCCCTGGAGGTTGGTCGCGAAGATGAGGTACTCGCCGGAGGGGTGGAAAAACGGCGCCCAGGACATTGCACCTAGATGCGTGATCTGCCGCTCCCCAGACCCATCGGCGTTCATCGTAAAGACCTCGGCCCGAGCACCGTCCTCCGAAAAGCGACGCCAGGTGATCTTGCTGCCGTCCGCGCTCCAGAACGGACCACCGTCATAGCCGCTGTTGTTGGTGAGACGCCTGACATTCGAGCCGTCGGCATCCATGACGTAGATTTCTATGAAGTAGGACGGGTCGTGTTGCAGCCGCTCCTTGTCCTGTTTGGAAAGAACGTCTGCGTAAGCATGACGGTTGGAGGCGAAGACAATGCGCTTTCCGTCCGGCGAGTAGGCTCCTTCGGCGTCGTATCCCGGAGCATTGGTGAGCCGCTCGTATTGTCCCGTCTCAAGGCCTCTTTCAACAATGTCGAATGTCGCGTCGTAGTCCCAGGCGTAACGGCGCTTCTTGCCGGAGGCTCTGAAGTCGAATTCCGCCTTCATTTTTGCTTTAGCCTCGGCATCGAATTGGGTGGACGCAAACAAGGCCTTGGAACCATTCGGATGCAGCCATCCGCATGTTGTCTTGCCGACCCCGGGGGAAAGGCGATCGATGTCTCCCGTCTCCAAATCAAGCAGATAGATCTGGTAGAACGGATTGGTGTCGATACGCTCGCTCTGGAAGACCATCCGACGCCCGTCGGCGGAAAAATAGCCCTCACCGGCGCGTGCCCCCTCAAAGGTCAGTTGTCGCGCATTTGATATTGGCGAGGTCTGCGCTTGTGCCGGGATGAGCGCAACTAATGCGGTCAAGAGCAAGAGGCGGTGCATGCATTTCTCCAAACGAGGTGAGGCTTGTGGCTGGCTCAGACTTATACGCTGCGTATATGAGGCAAACGTGCGGTTCTGCAAAGTTTCGAAATTGTAATCTCTTGACCTGTTCCCCATCAGCACTGACGGGGCACAGTCGGCGCCAGAATGAGGCGTTATGGCGCAACAATCTGTGGGAGTGGATGCCGGAGTATGGCCCTGGTCCGATGGTCATAAGGGCATGGAGAACAACCCGGGCTATCCAAACCTGACCCGCGGTTTGGTTGGAGGGGGATATAGCGATGACGGCATCGCCAAGATAATGGGCGGCAGCTTTGTGCTATTGATCGGGGAGACAATTGGGTAATCGTTCCTAGGACTAACATGCTCCTCGCGAGCCATCTACGGGTGGCGCTAGCAAGCGCTTGGTTCGACGGGTGAGGGTGCCTGGCGCGAGGGGCCGGACTTCTGGTGTGCTTTTGAAGAAAGCCGCGGATCGGTACTTGGCCTCGCGCGTATTAGCACCATCGATCAGGTTCACTTAAACACTTTTCGACCGTACATCTGCGGGCCGAAGCCTTAGCAGGAGTCAGTGTTCTTGAGTCAGTCGGTCAGCTCTGCCAAACTTTCCAAATGAAGATTTTCGTCGATGCAGATGCGTGCCCAGTGAAAGAGGAAGTCGTTCGCGTCGCTGAGCGCCACGACCTCGCAATGGTGTTTGTTTCGAACCAGCTCGGGCGCTTGCCGCGAAGTCATTTGATTGAACGGGTCCTTGTGTCAGACGGCGCAGACGTTGCGGACGACTGGATCGTCGAGCGGATCGGCGCTAACGACATTTGCGTTACCCAGGATATCCAACTCGCCAAGCGCTGCCTTGATGCGGGTGCTCACGTTATAGGGACGACCGGTAAGCCTTTCGACGAAGCGAACATCGGCATGGCTTTGGCGATGCGCGAATTTCGTCAACATTTGCGCGAAACCAGCCAGGGCGGTAGCTACAACGCGCCACTCCGGCGCGAAGATCGATCCCGCTTTCTTCAGGCCCTCGAGAACGTTGTGCAAGGAATCCTGAGATACAACCGTCAGGAATAGGGAAACAAGAAATGCTCTACAAGCAGCTTGGCCGTACCGGCCTGAAAGTATCGCAACTATGCTTTGGTACGATGTCTTTTGGCGGAGACGCGAATGAGCAACAATCCGCGCGCATGTTCAACGCCTGTCTCGATGCAGGGATCAACTTCTTCGACTGTGCTGATGTGTATTCGAAAGGCGTGGCGGAAACGATATTGGGCAAGCTGATGCGGGAGACGCGCGATGAGCTTGTCATCACCTCGAAATGTTTTTTGCCAATGGGCAGCGATGTCAATGCAGGTGGTGGCAATCGGCGGCATATCCTGCGCGCAGTGGAGGCGAGCTTGAAGCGGCTGGGTACCGATCGGTTGGACGTTTTTTTTATGCACCGTTGGGACCCGGTGGTACCGTTGGAAGAAACGCTTCGCGCGCTTGAAAAGCTCGTTTCCGATGGAAAAGTTCTGTATTTGGGCGCAAGCAACTTCTCAGCTTGGCAGATCGCGACTGGGCTTGGTATCTCACAGCGTATGAGATGGCCGCGTTTCGATGTCATTCAGCCGATGTATTCGCTGGTCAAGCGGCAGGTGGAATCGGAAATCCTGCCTCTTGCCGCTGCTGAGAATTTGGGTGTCACAACTTATTCACCTGTCGGCGGTGGTCTGCTGAGTGGCAAATACGGCCGCAACAAACGTCCCGATGTGGGGCGCATTGTCACGAATAAAGAATATGCTGGTCGCTACAGCGAAGACTGGGTCTATGAAACTGCCGAAGCCTTTAGCGCTCTAGCGCAGGCCAAGAGCGTCCATCCGGTATCGCTTGCAATTGCCTGGGTTGCCAATCATGAAGCCGTCACTTGCCCGATAATCGGTGCGCGCAATCTGGAGCAGCTTCAACCTTCTTTGAAAGCAGCTGATGTCGAAATGAGTGATGCGCTTTACGCTGAGATTAGCGCACTGTCGCGGATACCGCCGCCTGCAACGGACCGACTTGAGGAGCAGTACCGTTAGTCGGGATGCAATCGACTGGAGCGGGAGAGATTTTTGGCTTGAACTTTCGCTTGGTACTAAAGTAGGCGTGCTGGCCCTCCACCAACAGTGACTGCGTCACAGAGTTGGTTTCCTTTTGATGAAGCGGGTTATGAAATCACTGAGCGCTACTGCTGCCCCCGCGAGTTGGTCGTAGAGAGCAAAGAACTGCTCCAAGAGCAGTGATTGACCGACGCGGGCACAAAAGTCCGGTTGTGTCCAAGCGGCGGCCTCTTGTCAGATCGCATAGACGGCATCTTGGGTGATGAACGCCTTCGCATTATGGAGTTGCGCTTCGTTGATCCTGTGCCCGTCCAGAATGTCGATTATCTGGTGCCCTTTGTTCTGCTGAACTAGCAACACTGGCTTGAGAATGGCGGTGCGTACCAGTGGTAGGTTTAGCGTTCCTGAACCATCACCAGGCGGCACCATGATATCTTCTTCCATGTCTGCGAATTATCCGCGCAGTCCAGCCAAGGCACACGGCAATTGCGCCGACCTGACACTATCCGGCAAAAATCTAACGCGGCTATCGGGAGCCTGTCAGGCCGGTGGTAAATTGTTGTGCTACGGAACCTCATGAAGTCGGACAAACGCGATCAAGGGAGATGTTTATGTTCTTGGGGACGTCGGTCCCCATAGAGCGATTTTGAGCGCGGACGGCTAACCTGTTGCTCCGGACACCGCTTTTATGCAACTCTCTTCCCAAGACGGGTACAGCTGCCGAGTGAATCGGTTGGAGTAGCCCAATGGCAAACAGCAGACCCAGACTTATTTTGCATTGCACTAGCGGTGAACCTTTCGAGGTGCGCGCGGACGAGATCGTATGCGTTCAGGGTTTTGGCACCCGAGCAGCTGAGCGCGGTGCTCGAATCATATTGAGCCGCACCGATGCAAACGGTTGCAACGTTGAATTGGCAGTTTGTGAGTCTGCCGAAGCAATCGCTCGGCGCCTAGCCGAAACGGAAAGTGCATTGCGGTGGCAGGGGGCCTGATACTTGGAATCTGATCCGGTAATAGCCCTACTTTTTTGCTGTCGACACTAAACAACGAGCGCCTGCCAATAACCGATCCATCAGTTCCTCGGGTCTCTCCTTTGGCCCGAGGCAGAGCACCATGCGATGGCCAGCTTCACCTCTGCTTCCCGCAACATGCCGATAATCTTCTCTGTTGAGTACCGCTTCCGTGCCATTCGATCGTCTCCTCATCTGAGGTTCGAAATATGACCTGCTTCCCGAAAACTGGACCGTCTGAGACTGGAATTTTCCACTTATGATCCTAGGGCTCATGAGGAGGAAGATCGATGAAGCGGTCGAAGTTCACAGAAGCGCAGATAGCGTTCGTGCTGCGCCAGGCTGAAGAAGGCACGAAGGTTGAGGAGGTGTGCCGAAAGGCTGGGATCTCTGAGGCGACATTCTA